>PCWT01000065.1 GCA_002796245.1 Gammaproteobacteria bacterium CG11_big_fil_rev_8_21_14_0_20_46_22
ACCTGGATAGCCCAATTATTGTTGAAAAAATAATCTGATTTAGTCGCCAATTTGAACAGCAGGAATAGGCTCAACTGCGTTTTTTAGGATTACCAACTCCACGAAGCTGTGAACATCATCAAGGCCATTAATTTAATTAAAGCGCAAAAAGCCAGTTAAAAACCGTAGCGACCACGCCCTTCTTGTTTCGAAACATACAGGGGCGTATCGACTTTTTGCATAAGCGCTTCTGTTGAACTAGCGCTCTCAAGAAATAACAATAGGAGAAGGCATCTGAACGCCGGCGGCGAAGCTTATTATTTTTATTCCTCGCCAGGCATTGCTTGAAGGGTGGCACAAATACTTTGAGTTAGCGTTTGTGTTGGACGCACTGTATAACAAACATGTTATGTTTTCAAATGATTTTGTGATTAAATTTTCCCCATATTTATCAAATAGCTGAGTGGCCTTGGTCATAAAATAAACTAAAATAGTCGATTTTTGGGCTTTTTATGATAAAATCGCAGGCTGAAAAAAGGACGGACATGAGCCATTTAGTGCACAACCATAACAATAATCCCCGTCAGTGCCTGGGGGTGAACCTTCGCACCTTGATGCGCCACCACGGCATCGGCATCAATAATCTTGCGCAAGACCTAAGCCTGCCCGTGATGACCATCCGCCGCTTAATGTCCGGCGAAACCGAAGACCCACGCATTCACACACTCAAACTGTTCGCCGATTATTTTGAAGTCTCTATCGACACACTGATCCACCAATGTTTGGATTGCCGCTCACAAACCCTCAAAACCAAACCGCAACACGTGCCGATTTTGGATTGGGAAATGGTCGAAAGAGCTCGCGATATTCGCACGCTCGATTTAACAGACTGGGAACGCTGGCAAGCCATTAGCCGCAAGCTGGATAACAAGCTCGGCGACCACACTTTCGCATTGGAAAGCCGGCCTGCCATGTACCCGCGCTACCCGCAAAATACCCTATTTATCATCGACCCGGATGTTGAGCCTATTGATGACGACACCGTGCTGGTTCGCCTTAATAACGGTGAAGTTGTCCTGCGTGAGCTTTTGATCCACTCGGGTAAAAAACAGTTACGAAGCCTCGACAACGAGCAAACGATATTAGCGTTCAACCCCGATGGACATAAAATTATCGGCGTTGACGTGTTAACCATTTTCTTCAAACGCAAACTCAGAGATGAATAGTGTGCTACACTCAGTGGCACAACAACGAGCATAAACCATGGCCAAAACCATAAAACCTATCAGTGTGATTCCCGACATCGACGAGCATTATCCCGATGTTCTACAAGGTGTTCGAAAGGAGCAAAAACGCTTTGCCACACACGATGAAAGCACGCAGCACTCGCCCAAAGATCGAGACCCCGTGCAAGAGCAAGGCCTTGCTCAGGGCATGCCACAGCACCCTTTACTTGGCGGTCAAAAACTTGCCGGCACTTTTCCGGATGATATGGAAGCCACTCCACTGGCTTCAGAGAACCCAGAAGCGCGAGAAAAGCTTGAATTGAGACTGCGACAAAAGCTTGAACTCCAACAACGGCTACAGGCTCAACATCAACAAACTATCAGCTTTAACCGAGGCTAAGCATGTCACTTGCCCAAGCCATTTTGTTCGGCCAACTTGAAGACATTAAACCCCTAGTTTCCGAGCACACCGACCTCGACGACTACGATGAATATGGCTACACGCCCCTGATCGAAGCCATCATCGCCAACAAAGCTGATATGCTTGAGTACCTTTTAAGCTTTAAACCGAATATTGAATTTGCCGACACCACAGGCCGCACACCTTTGCACTGGGCAGTGGACAATGAAAACGAAGTGATTGTCGAGCAGCTTTTAAAGCACGGCGCCAACCCAAACAGCTACACCACACACAGCATGCCCGCTGGCACGATGGCCTACTTGCGTGATAACCAACACTTACTTTTTTTACTGAAAAGCTACGGCCTAGACTTAGAGTTTATAAAAGATTATGTGCAAACCAAATTACTCGCGCATCGCTATCAGCTCAAAGGCAAAGTGGATATCGTCAGCACCAGCAAACGCTATTGCGAAGTGAACCTCGAAGGCTTTATTCTAGAGTCCACGGTGGCGATCATTTACCACTCGTTTCGCCATTTTGTGCATCACTTTGCCGGTCGTGAATTTCATAGGCTGCGCGATAAAGCCAAAACGTTATTGCACGCCTTTGAGCGCACGATGACGCTCATGAAATTCCAACACTACTGGGTTGATCCCACGCAACATCGCACGCAGATTGAAAGTTTGATTCAACAAAACATTGTGTTACTGCCCGTGGCTTACCACGGACACGCTGTGTGTTTTTTACGCGCGGGGCGGTTGCTGGCCAAATGTGACCGTGGTGAATACGGCCGAAAAAATGCCAGCCTTACCCTCTATCGCATGAAACCCAAAGCCCGTTTTGATTTCAGCCTGATCAACACCCTCTTTTTTTCTGAAACCAGCGAAGACTATGTGCACAAAGGCTTAAACCAAGCGCTGGGCTTGCAAGAAATGATTGTGCTGGACATGCCACCGCAAATCACGGGCAATTGCTCATGGGCGAATATTGAAGGCATTATCCCAGCCGGTTTGTTTTTATTGCTATCGCAAGACCATGAATACAGCCTAGAAGAATGTGAGCGCTTATCACTCGAATTTTTTAAGCGCTGGCAACACTTCGACCAACGCCGCGCCGTGGATGATATTATCGATCGTTTTTTTCAAGCAGACAAAAATAAGGCACGACAAGCCTCTCTTGCCGCCCTCTTAGCCTGTGTGTTATTTCAGTATTGCAATATAGAACGCAAAGATGATGTCGCACTGGCCGAAAAAATCGGCCGTGTGTTTCAAAGCAGGGATTACCGCTACATTTTGCGCGCGTACTTAGATGTGTACCAACGCAAACACCACAAAGCCAGCGGCGAGCGATTTAGCGAAGTGTTGGCAATCGTCGGTCTTCAGGAGTAGTTGCACGGCCTTCAGAAGCAGCAGAAGCAGGGCTTGTGCTTCGTCGAGCCATGGGTACACTTCTACCATCACCAACCACACCAAAGCGCTGTAAAAGCTCGCACCGAGAATTGGGAGCCATCATCGATGAATCACCAAGTTGCACATGCTCAGCATTGTATTTTAACCGCGTAGGCTGCAAATGATGCTCAAAACTGCTTTTAGTTTTGTTGACAGTAAAAGATACACTGGCGCTGACAAAGGCAGAGCTCCCGCTTTGCAAAATACGCTCTCTAGCCTCATTCGTATTCTTCACGGGATCTGTTTGAAAAAGCTTTTTACTATCTTCTGTAAGCATAACAACAGAGAAGTCATCCTTAAAAAACCCTAAAATATGACATGAATAGTTAAAAACATAATTGCCATCATCGTCCAAATCAACATGAATTTTGGGCTTAAGAATAAGGGGCTTCGCATCTGGGTAATTTTTTAAGCGGCAGTGCTCCATTAGAAAAACACTAATACCACCACCTAAGACCTGTGTTCCGTAACGTCCCATTACCTCAAAAAATTCACCCATTCTGGAGCCAGGAAATTCTTCCTGACCGAACTTAGAAGATAACTCTACAAGCGCTCTATTAGCATCCATATTGAATTCATGAGACGATATTTTAGCGGTTGCACGAACACGCAAGGCAGCATTGAGGCTCTTATCAAAGCGCTGTTCTATGTTTTCTCTGCTCATTTTTTAACCGTTATTGTTGTTAGATGCGCACATTATACCCACGAAAGCTTAAGGAATTCTTAACAAAAACGACCCGACTGGTCTGTAATTCATTGTTTTATAGGGTTTTTTTGCCTAAATTTTGGCGGGCAAAATTTGTACAGTAAAAACAAGGCGATAGAGGCGCCCTGCAGAGAGCTCAAAGCAAAAGTAGCCTGGGTTGAAATGCGAAGCATTGAAAACCCGGGTTTAAACCTTCCCGGATTATCACGCCTTCGGCGTTCAACCCAGGCTACATTTTATGGCTAATGTCATTGCGAGCAAACGACAGTGAGCGCGGCAATCTGGCTCATTAACCTGGAGATTGCTTCGTCGCTACGCTCCTCGCAAAGACGGTTGCTACACACGAAACAAACGCAACTTGGATTGAGCGAAGCGATAACCCGGGGAGAAATAAAACCTAATCCAACAAAGCGATCGCTTCGACTTCAACCAGCGCGCCTTTGGGCAAACGTGACACTTCCACCATGGCGCGTGCGGGAAACGGCTTTTCGAACAACTCAACCATGATGTCGTTAAAGGTTTTGGCGTGATTGAGGTCTGTGACAAATACCGTGAGCTTCATCAAATCAATCACACGACCACCGGCCGCTTCAATGACCGCCTCAATATTTTTAAACACTTGCCGTGTTTGTGTATCGAAATCACCCGAAAGGGTTTCATCACCCGGTTTCAAACCGATTTGGCCTGAAATAAATAACAAGCCATTGGCCAAAATCGCTTGCGAATAGCTGCCAAGGGCTTCTGGGGCGGTGTTGGTTTTAATCACGTGTTTCATAAGTACCTCTCTAATCTGACTGTTTTTTACGATAAATTTTTTCCACGGCCGCTATTTGTCGAATACGACGAATCACTTGTGCCAAGTGAGTACGATCATCGACCGTAATCACTAAAGCAATTTGCACGAAACGCTCATCACGATCGCGCGTTTGAATCGCATGAATACTGCTTTCCGCGCCTGCCACAGCGCCCGTTAACGCGGCGAGCGCGCCGCGCTGATCTTCGACCAAAATAATCAACGCCACTTCAAATTGCTGATCGAGCTCGGCTTCCCAACGTAGCGGCATGCATTTATCTGAATGATTTTGCATAAAACTATTGAGTGTGTCGCAATCTTCACGGTGCACGACAATACCGCGCCCTGACGTCAAAACACCCAAAACCGGATCACCAGGAATCGGATAACAACATTTAGCAAAGCGTACAGCCATGCCTTCTGTGCCGCGAATGGCTAAGGTTTTATCCGCCGCCTCGCCAACCTGCAATTCGAGCGCCTCAGGCTCTGCACCCACTAAACGCTGGGCTAAAATCGGCGCCATTTGGTTACCCAAACCAATCGCTTCGAACAAATCATCTTCCGTTTCAAGCTCCAAGGCTTGAATTAAACGAGTAATTTGTAGCGTATCGAGTTTTTCTAACGTGGTGGAATATTGCAACAAGGCTTGATCCAACATGCGCTGACCAAGTTGAATCGACTCTTCGCGCTGCTGCGTTTTTAAATAATGGCGAATATTACTGCGCGCTTTACCGGTGACCACAAAGTTCAACCATGCAGGGTTCGGCCTCGCACCCGGTGCGCAAACGATTTCCACGCGCTGGCCATTTTTTAAAGCCGTACTTAAGGGCGATAAACGTCGATCAATTTTCACGGCAATACAACTATTGCCCACATCCGAATGCACCGCATAGGCAAAATCCACCGCGGTGGCGCCAGCCGGCAATTCTAAAATATCGCCCTTAGGCGTGAACACATACACTTCGTCTGGAAACAGTTCGATCTTCACGTTTTCGATAAACTCGATCGAGTTGCCTGTGCTTTCTTGAATATCTAAAATGCCTTTAATCCAGTTGCGCGCACGCAGTTGCGCCTCGTCAGCCGCTTCACCTTTTTCTTTATACAGCCAGTGTGAAGCAATACCATTTTCCGCCACATTTTGCATATCTTCTGTGCGAATCTGGATTTCAATGGGCAAACCGTAAGGACCAAACAACGTCGTGTGCAAGGATTGATAGCCGTTAGCTTTAGGAATCGCAATATAGTCTTTAAAACGCTCCGGGACGGGTTTATAGAGATTATGCACCGAGCCTAACACGCGATAACACAAATCCACACTTTTCACGACAATACGAAACGCATACACATCCATGATTTCATTCAAGTGCAGATGTTTTTCTTTCATCTTGCGATAAATACTGAACAAGCTTTTTTCGCGGCCCATGAGCTTGTATTCAGAAATGCCGACATCACTGAGTACTTTATCCAACGCAGCTTCAATCGAACGAATCACCTCTTTTCGATTACCGCGTGCTTTTTTCACCGCGGCCATGAGCACCTTTGAGCGCAAAGGGTGCAAGGCTTTAAACCCTAAGTTTTGCAGCTCATCACGAAAACCCCGCATACCTAAGCGGTTAGCGATGGGCGCGTAAATTTCTAAGGTTTCTTTGGCAATACGTCGGCGCTTGTGCGGTGGCAAGTGACCCAAGGTGCGCATATTGTGCAAGCGATCAGCCAGCTTGATGAGAATCACTCGAATATCGCTCGCCATGGCAAGCATCATTTTACGGAAATTTGCGGCTTGCGCTTCGGCTTTGGTTTTAAAATCAAACTGCGTAAGCTTACTCACGCCATCGACCAAGTTACCGACCTGCTCGCCAAAACGCTCAATAATTTGTTGCTTGCTGAACTCCGTGTCTTCGATGACATCGTGCAATAAAGCCGCCATCACGGTTTCGGCATCGAAATGCATATTGGCCAGAATCGTAGCGACGGCCACAGGGTGTGTGATATAAGGCTCACCCGAGCTTCGGGTCTGCGGCGCGTGAGCTTCTTCAGCCAACAAAAAAGCCTGGCGGACTTTTTCTACCTCATGTTCGGGCAGATAGGTCGCAAGGCTTTGTTCTAATGGCGAAAATAGAGGCTCCATGGTGCCCAACGGGTTGTTTAATCAACCTTTATTGTGCACTATCTTCCTCTAAATCTAAAGTAATTGTTTCTTCCATTTGTTGCTCATGAAGAGTGTCTTCGTAGGCATTCAAATGACCAGTGGCAATTTCACGCAAAGCCACCACAGTGGGCTTGTCATTATCCCAATCCACTTTAGGCACAGCACCTTTGGAAATTTGGCGCGCACGACGAGCGGCAGCCAAGACCAAATCAAAACGATTAGGGATTTCTTTTAAACAATCTTCAACGGTCAAACGGGCCATTGATGGTCTCCTCTATACAGAAGGTCGCGATTATGCCATAGCTTGACGAGCCTGGCAATTGGGCATTATCAAGACCGCCATCCTGGATTGCGCACGCTCGCTGTCTTGGGCGAGGGTTTTTCTTGCGCAGGGCCTCTGAAGGGAGCGGCCATGGATGGCGAAAAGCGTCTCTGCGCAAGAGAAACGGGAGACCAAGAAGAAGCGAGCAAATAAAAACACTCCTGAGTCCCAAAAGACAGGCGAAAAAATCGAGGATTGCAGATAAAAACGCTAAGATGTGAACGACTGCAACAAAGCGGCCAAGCGTTTTTCTTGCTCAGGCTGGCGGCAGTGCTCCGCGCGCACAATCGAGCGCAAATCCGACAAGGCCACTTCAAACTGATCATTCACCACCAAGTAATCGTACTCAGCATGATAGCCAATCTCTTGTGCCGCCAATGCCAAGCGTTTATTGATCACTGCCACACTATCCTGACCACGCGATTCTAAACGCTCACGCAACGCGCCTTGATCTGGCGGCAAAATGAATATACTCACCGCATTCGGAAAGGCTTGGCGGACTTGACGCGCCCCCTGCCATTCGATTTCTAAAATGACATCGCGCCCTTGTGCCAAGCGATCAGCCACCGCTTTTTTTGAGGTACCATAGTGATAATCGTAGACCTGCGCATGCTCTAAAAAATCTCCCTCAGCGAGCATAGACTCAAACGTCGCATCATCCACAAAATGATAATTCACACCGTTAATTTCACCGGGGCGCGCGGGCCGCGTGGTGTGAGAAACAGAAACTGAAATGTGCGACAATGATTCCACCATGCCTTTCACCAAGCTGGTTTTACCCGTACCGGAGGGCGCAGAAATAATAAACAAGGTTCCCATTACGCCTTTCCCTCAATCTTTTTGATGGTTGCCGTGGTCGAAACCCCTTCAACCAAACCTAACACTTTCACTTCACCACCGTAGGCCTTCACGATATCTGCACCCACAACGGCTTCGATACCGTAATCACCGCCCTTCACCAAAACATCGGGTTTTATCTGTTCCAATAAACGACACGGGGTTTCATCAGCAAACGGCACCACCCAATCCACCGACTTCAAGCCGGCCAGCACCGCCATGCGGCGTGACAAAGTATTCACCGGGCGGCTCGGGCCTTTATTGGCCGAAACCGATTCATCGGTGTTCACCGCCACAATCAAACGTGCACCTTGTTTGCGCGCCTCAGTTAAATAATTGACATGGCCTTCGTGCAAAATATCAAAACATCCATTCGTAAAGACTATTTTCTCACCTTTACCGCGCGCTTTTGCGACAGCGAGCCCCAGCTGCTCTTCATTCACAATGCCATGCAGAGCCGCCTCATCGGGCAACAACGCTGCTTTTAGTTCTGGCAAGCTCACGGAGGCTGCACCCATGCGTCCCACCACAATACCTGCGGCAGTGTTCGCGCAATGCATCGCATCCACATACGGCAAGCCCGCCGCGACACACACGGCTAAAGTGGCAATCACCGTATCACCCGCCCCTGTCACATCAAACACATCGCGTGCTTGGGTGGGAATATGCGTGGCTTCATTGGCTTCAATCAAGCTCATGCCGTGTTCACTGCGCGTGACCAACATCGCTTGAAAATCGCAAGCTTTCATTAATGCTCTAGCCTTCAAAGCAATCGCCTGCTCATCCTCGCACTGGCCTACGGCATATTCAAACTCTTGGCGATTGGGTGTTAGCAAAGTTGCGCCACGGTAATCCGAAAAATCTTGGCTCTTGGGATCAACTAACACAGGTTTGTTCGCTTTTTTCGCCAGCGCAATAAAATGTGGTGCATTGTACAACGTGCCTTTTGCGTAATCGGATAAAATCACCACGTCACAGTGAGCTAGCGCTTTTATGTAAGCGCTCTCAAAAGCCTCGCGCTCCACAAAGCCCGCCCAATTTTCCTCAAAATCGCAACGTAACAGCTGTTGATGACGACTCAAAACACGCAGCTTGGTGATGGTGGGCTGTGCGTGATTCACATGAAGCTCTGTGGCAACACCCGCAGCTTGCAGCTTGGCATCCAGCTTACGACCCGCCTCATCATTACCGATCACACCCAGCAAACGCACGCTTGCACCCAATGACGCCGCGTTTAACGCCACGTTACCCGCCCCGCCCGGACGATCCTCCACTTCATTCACTTTAACGACAGGCACCGGGGCTTCCGGTGAGACGCGCGACACCGGGCCGTACCAATAACGATCCAACATCACATCACCGACAATAAGCACTTTGGCCTTTAAAAACTTGGCATCCTGAATGACTGTCACGGGCAGATCTCCTGTTTGCGGCAGTATATCATCGGATATTGAAGCTGGCGAGCCAGACACTCAATGAGTAAACCCAGAGCCCTTAAAAGCACGCCCGAACATTCGACCGTAAATGCGCTGGATTAATCGTGCCCACAATCACACTCGTGATGGCAGAAAAAGCGGACAAAAATTGAAAAATTTCTGCCGGGGTAAGCCGTTGATCACCCGCATAAGCATGCCCTGAAGCAAAGGCTTTCTTGATCAACACCGCTTTGCCCAAGCGTTCTGCCAAAGGCAATAAGCTCTCACACTCACGATCGAACGGGTTTAACGTGATCATGGCCGCATCAGCATATTTCAAGGTCAGCTCGCCGCCTTTCACCGTTTTAACCGACATACCAAAAGTTTTAATCAGTCCGTTTTGCTTTAGCTTGGACAACGTACCAAACACATCGTCCTCTTCGATCAGCCTTGCATCATCACCGTTCGAATGAATCAAAAGCATATCAATCACATCCGTGCTCAAACGTTTCAAGCTGCGTTTTACACTGTCTTCGATTGCCCCAGCAGAGAAATCAAACGTCGATTCACCGTTTTCAAAGTTTTCACCGGCTTTGCTGATAATCACCCAATCATCACGCTGGCCTTTTAGCAACTGACCCAAACGAGCCTCACTCTGACCATAGGCTGGCGCGGTATCGATAACATTCACGCCTAAGTCTTTTGTCAGCGCAATCAGATCAGCGGCTTCTTTATCACTTGGAATCTTGAAAGAGGCTGGGTACTTCACGCCTTGGTCACGCCCAAGCTTGACGGTACCCAAGCCAATATATGACAAAGCGCGATCTATCCCCGAAACCGCTTGGTACTTCATACGCGCTCCCAAATGGCTTTAGCGACCTGCGCTTTTGGCCAATCGGTCAAATGATCTAAACCCGACGCAGGGTGTTCGCTGGGCTTTAAATGTTGCATCACCTCATTAGCCACCATGGGTGCAAACGCAAGCTTTGTGGGCCAGACCACCGTCACATCGCCAAAATTTTTCACATAAGGCAAATCGGGGCGCGACCCATCAGGCTGCCAAGCTTCAGCGCGATCCACCATAAAGCTATCAAAACGCAGGTGCTCAAAGCCCAACCAAGGAAACCCTTTTTTCAAGGCTTTTAACACACACGCTCGATGCTTTTCGGGTGGCTGCTTAGCACCCTTTTCAGCCACCTCGCCGCCGATGTACCACACCCATTCATCGTTTTCATTTTTATGCGAGGTTATGGTGATCGCAGGCTTATTACCTTTGGCAAAACAATGGGCGTAAACAGGCGTAATGCCGTCAAAGGTGATCAAGGCCATACGCAGCGGTCTTCGCTGCATGGGTGAATGTACCACGCGTGTGTGCAGAATTAAGGCTTCATTCTGCTCGCCCGTAGCCAACACATAATTATCGGCCTGAAGATGAAACACTTTTTCACCGTGCACCACATCGATGCTTTGAATTTTATGTTGAGACACTTTAATTGAAGTGTGCGAACGTGGCGCACTTAAAACCACCTCCTGAAAAGGCTTTGCCAGCGCCTCGAGCACGGAATACACATCGACCACGGATTCATTTAAACGGTACAATTGTCCCTTAAAGGCCGGCGTATCAAACGGGGCTGGCATCTTTTCACGCGGGACAGCATCGCAGCGACCGCGCAACAATTGAGAGGCAAAGAAGATTTTTAAACGAGAGCCCAAGCGTTTCGGCGACCATAAATACTGAGAATCCGACCAAGTCTTCGCCTCGGATAAATCCACCTCACCGTAACCCAGCAAGCAGTCTTGCCAAATGCCCGGCATATCCGCGATGCTTTGTGAAGCGCGATTGAGCACGCCGTTAAGCGCATACTTCACACCACCATGAATAATACCTTGCGAGGCACCGGTTTGCCCGGCCCCCAAGGCGTCACTTTCCAGCAATACAGCGTCCACACCCTGCTTTCGTAAGCGATGCAACAACCAAAGACCGGCAATGCCGCCACCCAAAATAACCGTATTAACTTTAATTGACTTGATGTGCACAAAACACCTTTAAGATTTTGCGCACATCATAGCATTGGAACAGGCGAGTAAAAAGACTTACTGGCCATTCAACGATTGGTAGATTTTCGCCTGCACCGTGAACATCCAAGGCAAGGTCCAAATCAAACCAAGGCAAATCGGAATCAAGCTGATCGCCAACACGATGGCAACAATGATCCAAAGAATAATCAATTTGATGACTCGCAAAGGCGTCAATCTTTTTAAAGCGAACATAAAAGCGCTGGTATAATCCTTACCGTCAGCCAAGGCCGGAATGGCCATGTAATCCATCAAAATGCCATAAAGCATGGTGAGACCTGCAATAAGGCTGAGGCTTTGCACACCATGCGGGCTGATCGAAAAAGCCAAACCAAACAAGACCGCAATCAGATACAATACAAAGCCGACAACTATCGAGCTTAAGACCATACAAAGTTGAAAACCGGCAATATTCAAAAACAGGTTCGACTTAAAGCCAGAAAACACCTGTCCTACACTTGCCGGCTGACCACGAACATGCCTTAAGGCAACCGTCAGCATACCAACCATTAGCTGGGGTTGAATAAAAAAAGCGACCAGCAACATAATCACGCCGCCAATAATCTCAAGGACCGGCATCTGTGTACTTCCCAAACCTCTACTGATGAGATTAAAAATACCGACAATAACAAGCATAGTAATAAACGCACCCCAAAGCTTAAGCTTAGCACCACGCATGCCTGACCAAGCCCCTGAAAGTGAAGAACCGATAGAAAAATGTGATGACATAACTGCCTCCTTGCAAAGATCAGCCTTGATCTTAGACTGCGAACCACCATTAAGCAAATGACTCAGGCACACATTCAGCCTCATTTTTTTCTTTTCGCCGCATAGCACGCGTCATATAATCAACGCCATGACACCCTTAAATACCGCAACCATAGAGAAAGAACTTAAAAAGCACGCCATCGTTTTTGATTCACTGCTCGTGCACAACAGCATCCCCTCCACCAACGAAGCCATGAAAACTGCAGGAGCTGGTATCCACATTTGCCTAGCCGAAGCACAAACAGCCGGTCGAGCCCAAGGCAATAAATCCTGGCACTCGCCGGCGTTTCAAAATATTTACTTATCCATCAAAATGCCGCTGAAGACACTAAAACACGTCACCCGCCTGCCCATATTGGTCGCACTGAACGTGCTTGAAAGCCTAAAGCCTCTTGAGTTACCGATCATGATCAAATGGCCGAATGATCTTTATGTGAACGATAAAAAGCTCGCCGGCATTTTAGTCGAAACCATCACGCAAGGTGAACAAACACAAGCGATCATTGGCATTGGCCTGAATGTCAACATGCGAAATACCGATACCCTTTCAAACCCTTGGACGTCTTTAGCAGAATTAAGCGGTGAAACCTTTAATCGCAGCATGATTGCCATCAAGCTGATCCCTGCGTTGCTTAACGCAGCAAGAGATTTCAGTCACACCGACGATCTTAATGAACGTTTTTTACCTTACGATTACCTCAAAGAAAAAAGCGTTGTGTTAGAGGGCAGTGACCAGGCTCATCCTACACAAGGTATTGATAATGAGGGTGGCCTTCGTATCAAAACGAGCGAAGGCATCAAAACACTCACACAAGCGAACATTAAAAAGATAATGAACACGAACCATATGGCACGGGCGAGGGCAGCGTTGCCAACGTCAAATGACTAAACTTCACAGGCGGTGCAAGACGCGTGATCAACCCGTAGGGCGAACGCTCATGGCTAAAGGACGGCAAGTATGTATATTGAGAAGGGTCGTTCGTGAATCGTCTTGGAAAGCAATCTGACTCCGGTGCTTGGCGATACACCTCTGGCGCGATTAAACCCAAATCTTGAGCCCACATACAGCTTCGTGTTAATGAAATCTTCACATGATAACTACCGCCCTCCGTTGCACGCCTTAATAAAGCGGCCATGACCCCCGCTGTACCAAAGTACGCGGTCAATAAATCGTTGATATAAAAAGTTGGCGGCGGCTTAGGCGCATCCAAGGTACCTTCGGTAGCTGCAAAACCTGAAACCATTTGTGCGTTCTGGTCAAACCCAGCACGATCCTTCCAAGGACCTTCGTGACCATAAGCATTGACTGAAAGATAAACCATACCGCGCGAATTCAGCGGCACAACCTTTTCACAGGCTAAATGAAAGCGATCGATCACGCTTGGGCGATAAGAAGAAGCAAAAACATCTGCACGAGCCAATAAACGCTTAAACTGCCTTAAATCACGCTCATCACGTAAATCTGCAAAAGCGGATTGTTTACCGGCATTAACGCCTAAGTTAATGGTTTTGGGATCGATATGATGGGGCGGAACGACCTGAAGCACATTGGCGCCAAACTCCGCCAAACCCATCATCGCTCGCGGACCTGCCAAGACATGCGTAAAATCTAACACGTTAACACCCGTCAGCGGAAGAAAGGTCTCTCCATCCAAACCCGCGGGCTTACCATCAGCCACTTTTTCAATTTCAATCAAGGGCGTATTCACCAAAAGCTTACCCTGGGGGTGAGCTCGCCATTCTTCAGGCGTGCGAACTACGCAACAAGGCAAGCCTAACTCTGCTAATTTTTCTTCAAGCTCAAACGAATTCCACTGTACTATTCTCTCGGCAATTGCCTTTTTATTATTACCGCAGTTAAAAAAATTCAGATAACCGTTCTGCAATTTTGCATACGGCGGCCCGCATTGAATCCAGACTCTGCGACCATCACGACACAAATAGTGATAATTCAAATCCACGCTATCTGCGTGAACATCCATGCTATAACCATTTTGCCAAATGAAATGCACGGGGTGAAGAAAATGGATGGCGTCACACATGCGAATGGACAAATCATTGTCTTGGCCTGTGCGCATTTTCCAAATGGCGCTACCTGCCGCCGCCCCTAAAAGCAAAGCGGTTGAAACAGCCTCGCCCAATTTATGTGGCGAAGCCAGCATCGGGTCCTGACCGTCGATATTAACTTGACCATTAAAATAAGACCTCAGACCCAATTCATCGATCAACGCATTCAAAGCATTTGACATAAACCTCTCCTAGGCGCGCATTTTATCAAACAATTTCTCAGCAATGTACCGACCTATGGGCAAACTGGATGTGGCTGCAGGTGATGGTGCATTGCAAGTATGCACAATTCTATCGGACTCGGTAAACACAAAATCATTGACCAAATTACCCTTCGCATCAATCGCCTGCGCGCGCACGCCAGCGGGATACGGTTTAAGATCACCGGCTTGAATACCTGGAAAATACTGCTGCAAAAGCTTAGTGTAACGCTGTTTTGAAATCGAACCTTTAAGCTCACTCACAATTGCACCCAACTGTTGAGATAACATTTTCCACAGCGGCCAATACGTCACGATTTCTGCCGCCTCTCTAAGATTAAAATCTCGCCAACGATACGCTTCGCGTGACAACGCTAAAATAGCGTTTGGCCCGACTGTCGCTATACCTGAAACCTGAGGCGTGAAATGCACACCCAAGAAAGGCCTATCCGGATCAGGCACGGGATAAATCAAGTGGTTAAAGTAGCCATTGTATTTTTCAACCAGCTGATAATACTCACCGCGAAACGGTAAAATTCTCACCTCTGGCTTATGGCCTGAGAGCATCACCATCTTGTCAGAATACAAACCTGCGCACGTCACAAGGTAGCCAGCTTCAAACCTATCACTTTGAGTTGTAACCGTGACAGACTGTGCGGTTTCTTTAATACCTGTCACCGTTTGGCCAAGGCGAATCTCTCCGCCCATCTCACGCACAAGCTCTGCGTATTTTTGACAAACCTTCGCCCAATTCACTATACCCGTTTCAGCCACCAAAAAGCCCCCGAGCGCTTGAATGCCGGGTTGCTGCGCACGAATTTGCTCAGGTGTTAAGCGCGTCACCGTCAGTCGATTTTTCTCGCAGCGAACGATCAACTCTTCCATCCACTGCAGCTCTTTTTCATTGACCGCAACAATTAACTTACCCGGTACTTGAAAAGGAATGCCGTGTTCTTGGCAAAAGGCTTTAGTGTCGTCACAACCTTGACGGCAAAACTTGGCTTTTAAGCTGCCCGGCGTGTAATACACGCCTGCATGGATCACACCGCTATTGTGCCCGGTTTGGTGCACAGCGAGCTTGCTTTCTTTTTCAAGCAACAAAAGCTTAAGAGCAGGGTCCTTTCTAAGAATAGCAAGCGCCGTAGCGCAGCCAACGATACCGCCGCCGACAATAATCACATCATATTTCATTACAGAATCCTTTCTTAGAAACGCTCCAACTCATCGGGGTACGGCTGTCTATACAAATTAGTAAAGAAAATACCGCGCTGGCGCATAAGCTCACGATAAAGCTTCGTATTTTCAGCAAACTTATCTCGACCATGCAACCAGAAATGATTATTGCAAATCACAAACATGCCTACCTTCAATTCAAAACCCAGAACCGACTGGCTGGTTTCCAGAGATTGGCTCAACGCATAGACATACAGACCTTCTTCTGTGGTAGCCGGCTTAACAAACTGGTCAATATACGACATACAAGGAAGACCATGTCGATCTTGATGAAATATCGGATGATGAACACTGTAACTCAAGCCCTTACTGGGTGGTGATGAAAACTTCAAGCTTCTATTGCCAATGGGGTGATTCGAAAACAAAGCCAAATCTTCCCAATCATCTAAATGCAGCAGTAATGAATACCCGCCTTTGACTTCACGCTCAGCCAGCTTCATCATCAACACATAATCCGTTAACTCTTTAACATAGCTGCCATCATTATGCAGCGTCATGCGCTCAGCAAATTTCCGTAAGAAACTATCACTCGCATCGGTATTTTCAACCGCAAAACGGGCATAGTACTTTCCACTCATGGAGTCTAAATTAGATTTACCGTAAAGATACGACACTGCTGTGGATAGCTTTAGCATTTTATCAAAGTCTTTGTCCGCATCTGGCTCAAAGCCTTCCACCTCAAATACCAAGGCACCCGATTGTCGATCGTGAAGAATGCCTGTGAGCACATCCCTAAGCTTGCCATCACAGATTCTGTTTAAAGCTTCGGCGAGAAAAAAGCGATAAGCGGCAACATACTCTAGATCAATCACACTCATTTTCTGAGATTCAGACAATAACGTGTCTAGCGCCGCTCGTGACAAGGTCACTTTTTTCAACCTAGGAGAAATTTTAGCTTCGCTAACCGTAAACGAGCCGTACGACGTAAGCAATTGATAGGCATCAACCCGCTTAATATTACTGCTATCGTCTTTAGGGCGATACGCTTTAACCAACTCTTCCATACGCTTATTCATAAAAAAACTCCTTTCATTACTCTGACAAGCTAACATAGAATATTTACAAGCAATTTTCAACCCATCGAAATCCACGCCTATTCAGTGGCCTTGAATACAATATCCAACTCACGAGCGGCTTTCACGTCATCTAATCGACGCACCGGCATCGTGTGTGGCGCGGTTTTCACCCGCTCTGGGTTCGTTTCAGCTTCACGCTTAATCGCAATCATTGCATCAATAAAACGATCCAAGGTTTCTTGGGTTTCCGTTTCCGTCGGCTCAATCAATAAACATTCGGGTATGTGAATCGGAAAATACGTGGTCGGTGCGTGTATGCCGTAGTCCAATAAACGTTTGCCGTAGTCTTTTGCCGTCACACCATAGGCTTTGGCTTGATCAGACAAGGTGATAATAAACTCATGACTGGCACGACGGCCCGGGTAAGCGAGCTTAAAACCCGCATCCGATAATTTTTTCATGAGATAGTTGGCATTTAATGTGGCCATTTCCGCCACTTTTGGCATGCCCTCACGGCCCAACAAACGCGCGTAAATGTACGCACGCAACAAAACGCCGGCGTTGCCCATAAACGTGGACAAACGACCAATACTATTGGGCAAGTCACCTGGCTCACTGTAGCGATACGTGTCATTTTCTTTTAACACAATCGGGCCTGGCAAATACGGCTTTAAACGCTCACTCACGGCCACAGGGCCAGCACCGGGACCACCACCGCCATGCGGTGTAGCAAAGGTTTTGTGTAAATTAAAATGCAAGACATCAAAACCCATATCACCGGGGCGCACTTTACCGACAATCGCGTTTAAATTTGCGCCGTCGTAATACAGCAAACCGCCGGCTTCGTGCACTAATTTGGATACGGTTTGAATATCGCGCTCAAACACGCCCACCGTCGATGGGTTTGTCAGCATAATGCCGGCGGTACGCTCGCTTAAGGCCGCTTTTAAGGCTTCGACATTAATATCGCCATCTTCACCGGTTGGAATTTCTTTCACTTTAAAACCGCACATCACAGCAGACGCGGGGTTGGTGCCATGCGCTGCATCGGGCACAATGATTTCATCGCGGTTATGATCAGCGCGTGCTTCGTGATAGGCGCGTATCATCGCCACACCGGCCAACTCACCTTGTGCGCCCGCCATCGGCGTTAAGCTAGCACCCTTCATGCCCGTCACTTCAGCCAAATACGTTTGCAATTCATACGCCGCTTGCAAATACCCCTGGCTTGCACACACCGGGGCCAAAGGATGTCGATTGAGAAACCCTGGCAATGACGCACACTTATGGGCCGCACGCGGGTTGTACTTCATCGTGCATGAACCTAGCGGATAAAACTCGGCATCAATCGAGAAATTTTTACGCGAGAGATTCGTGAAATGGCGCACGACCTCAAGCTCAGAGACTTCTGGCAATAAAGCTTTATCTGTTCGCAACAGTGATTTACTGATCTTCGGCGACTTGCCTGAAGTTTTACACTGTAAACTTTTCGCACAACGGCTTTGACGTGATTTTTCAAAAATAATCATACACTCACCTTTGCAATCGCAGCTTCTAAGGCTTCTTTATATTGAGCCAATTGTTCTTCGGTTTTCACTTCGGTTACACACACCAGCAAGGTGTTTGTGTAAGCCGGATCAAACTGGCGTAGCGCCAAACCTGCGATGATTTTTTGTTTTTCCAGAATCGCCAAGACATCACTGGCTGCAACCGGCAGCTCCAAAGCAAACTCATACAAATTTTCACATTCGAAGCGGCGCTTCACGCCAGGAATTTCACACACACTTTCTAACAAGGCTTGCGCATGCTCGTGTGATTTTAAGGCCATTTTCTTTAAGCCCTCAAAACCTAGCAGGCTCATGAAAATCGTGGCGGCTGTCACCAATAAACCTTGATTCGTGCAAATATTAGATTTCGCTTTGCCGCGTCGAATGTGCTGCTCACGCGCTTGTAATGTTAGAGTGAAACCCGGCTTACCTTCGACATCCACTGTGCGCCCGACGATACGACCGGGTAATTGACGCACTAAAGGTTCACGACAGGTCATAAAACCAAAATACGGCCCCCCTGAAGCCATGGGGACACCCAAAGGCTGGCCATCACCACAGGCAATGTCTGCGCCTTTCTCGCCCCATTGGCCTGGCGGCTTTAAAAGTGACAACGTTAAAGGATTCACACAGCCGATCACGTGCATATTGTTTGAATGTGCCCAGTTTGTTAGCGCATCCACGTCTTCTAAGCCACCGAAGAAGTTAGGCTGTGCGATCGCTAGCGCAGCACACGCCACATCGCCTAAAACGTTCACATCAACCAAACCTGTTTTTTCATCAACACCCGTTTCAACGACTTCGATAGATTGCTCACCTAAAATTGTTTTAACTGTGTCACGATAGTACGGGTGTAAATTTCCCGCGACCAAGACCGCTTTATTTTTCACCGCACGATTATCACGCACCGCCATGAGCAAAGCTTCAGCCAAAGCCGTCGCGCCATCGTAAACCGACGCATTAGCGACATCCATTCCGGTTAAGCTTGCGATCATGGTTTGGTATTCGTAAATCACCTGCAAACCACCTTGGCTGGCTTCGGCTTGATACGGTGTATACGCCGTATAAAATTCACCGCGCCCCACCAGCTCCCAGACTGCCGCGGGAATAAAATGCTCGTAACTGCCCGCACCGATGTAATTCACAAACCCATCGTCTTTCGCCGCCAAAGCTTGCATATGTTGCGTCAAACGCATCTCAGACAGCGCTTCTGGCATATTCAATGCCGCAGTAAAGCGCAAGTCTTTAGGCACCTCATCAAACAAGGCATCCACTGAGCGCTCGCCCAGGGTCTTAAGCATCGATTCAATATCTTTTTCTGTGTGCGGAGTAAACGCCATGATCTGCTCGCTTATGAATTAGTGTTGTTCAGACGCAGCGTGTTGCTGGTAGGCTTCAGCCGATAATAAGTCATTCAACGTCGACTCGTCTGTGATTTCCATCTTGAACAACCAACCTTCACCGTAAGGATCGCTGTTGATGATTTCAGGGGTGTTATTTAAGGCTTCGTTCACTTCCGTGATCGTACCGGTGATGGGCGCATAAACGTCTGCCGCGGCTTTCACCGACTCCAACACACACACTTCGCTGCCGACCTGGGCGTCTTCATCCACTTCTGGCAACTCAACAAATACCAAGTCACCTAATAATTGTTGCGCGTGATCAGTCACGCCCACAACCACTAGACCGTTACCTTCAAGGCGCACCCACTCGTGCGACTGCGTGTATTTTAAATCAGCGGGAATATGGCTCATTAGTGTATCTCCTCAATCATAATTTTGCCTTTGCGCACAAACGGCAACTTCACCACGCGCGCATTTAATAATTTATTTCTCACTTCAACCTGCACAGTGTCACCGGGTGCTGCATGAATTCTTGCAAAGGCCACGCCTTTTTGCAGTGTCGGTGAAAATGTACCGCTCGTCGTCTCACCGATTTGTTTACCATCTTTAAAGACCGATAAATGCTCGCGCAACACACCGCGATCTAACAACACCAAACCCAACAACGCAGGATAACCGCCTTTAGCTTTAAGCATTTCTAGCGCTGATCGGCCGATAAAATCACGATTTTCCGGTACAAAGGCCACTGTCCATGCAACATTCGATTCCAAGGCATGATGCGATAAATCCATATCGTTGCCATAAAGATTTAAGCCTGCCTCAAGACGCAAAGTATCGCGCGCACCCAAACCGCAAGGCTTAATGTCACTCGTTAAACAAGCGTTCCAAAAGTGTTCAATCTCAGCCGCGGGCATCACCACTTCAAAACCGTCTTCGCCGGTATAACCCGTGCGCGCGACAAACACATCCCCACTTTCAGTAAAATAAAACGGTTTCAATGCACTGGCTTGATCCACGATCACTTTAGGCAAAGCTTTAGCCGCCTTTTCGCGTGCCGCGGGGCCCTGCACCGCCAGCATCGCCAAATCACTACGCACCTGATAATCGATATCAACATTAGCGGCTTGCTTCTCAAGCCAGGCCATATCGTCATCAAACGTTGCTGCGTTTAAAATCAAACGGTAGCCCTGCTCGCGTTTATAAATGATGAGATCATCTATGATGCCGGCTTGCTCATTACACATGACTGTGTAGAGCGCCTGGCCGGGCACAATTTTCGCCACATCGTTTGTAACCAAACGGCGTAGAAAATCCTCAAGCTCAGCACCTGTAAAATCCACTATCGTCATATGCGAAACATCGAACATACCCGCATCTTGACGCGCAGCATGGTGCTCTTCGATTTGTGAGCCATAGTGAATCGGCAAGGTCCAGCCGTGGAAATCCACAAGCTTGGCGCCCGCCTGTTCATGGGCCTGATGCAATGGTGTTTTTTTGCTCATTATTTTCCTCAAGCAAGAAGAATGTTGGCAGAGTATAACGATGGCCTTATCTGAACGCTAGGGGTTTTTATCCATAAAAACCGGCCGCGAAAACACGGCCGGCGAGCTGGAAAGATTAACTGCCAGAAGTGACAATTGGTGAATCAGGGAAGGTTTTTTGGTACAAAGCGCCGACAAAGTTACTGTTGCCACTGGCGTCTTTAATGGAGATCGCAGACCAAATTTGATGCGGCTGCGTCACGCATTTTTGCGCATCACCCGGGCCTGTGATCGAAAAGCTTTTGCTTTTCACAACGGGGCAAGCGCACATCGCTGTCGTAGCGTTTTTCACGGTACACGGCGCACCAACGACGGCGGGCAAGCCTCTAGCATCTGGGCTTCTAGCAGCAGCAGGCGTTTAAGCCAGGCTTGGGTATCGGTCAACTCAAGGCCCTTGTTGCGCAAAATATCGAGAAGCTGATTGTTATTGCTAAACAAGGCCTGGAACGCAGCCATGGTTTTTTGAAGCTTTAAAACGGGAAACACTCGAGCCTGATGGTAGCGCACTAAAATACGCTCATCACCGATCGGCAAATGCTCTGTTTTCGCCTTGTTCAATACATCCACAAGCCAGGCCACATCCATTAAACCTAAGTTTAAACCGAGCCCGGCCAAAGGGTGCATGGTGTGCGCTGCATCTGACACCAGAGCAATATGAGGGGCAACAAAGGATGCTGCCAAGCGCTCAATCAAGGGAAACGCCACACGCTCGCTTTGCACACTCACCTCACCCAGACGAGATTCAAATGCATGCTCCAAGGCCTTATTAAATACAGCCTTATCGAGCTCGCAATAACCTTGTGTTTGCTCATTCGGCAATGACCAGACAATCGATGAGCCGTGCAAATCCGCCAGCGGCAAAAACACCAAAGGCCCTGTGGGCATAAAACGCTGACACGCGCAATGAGCATGTGGCTTCTCATGTTTAACGGTCGCCACCAAGCCACTCTGACCATAACTCTTGGTTTTGAGCGCAATACCGGCGGCTTCGCGCACCCAAGAATGTGCACCATCTGCACCCACCAACACACTGGCTTCGTAACGTTCATCATTATCCAAAAGCACGATCACACTGTCTGTAAACTGTTTAAGGTGTCGCGCTTTGGCATAAACACGCTGCACCGAGGTCTCATTTAAGGCTTGCTCAAGCGCCAAGAGTAATTGTTTTTCTTCCACCACCGCGCTTAAAAACGACGCGCCACTTAAGCTCGCATCATAATGCACAGCGCCCTCTTGATTCCAAACTTCTACGGATTCAAAACGGCCGTAACGCGCAGCATCTAAGCGCTGCCACACACCTAAATTTGATAAGATCTTACGAGAAGATTCATTGATTGCGCGCACGCGCAGGTCAATATTGTCATCAAGCTCACCCAAGGCTTCACGCGGGTCAACCAGTAGCACGGAAAAGTCTTGTTTCGATAAAGCAATGGCCAGCGTTAAGCCGGCCACACCTGCGCCATTGATAATGACATCAAAACGTTTTAAGCCAGCCACTTCGCCACCTCTTTGGCGTAGTACGTCAAGATCGCATCAGCACCGGCGCGCTTGAACGCCATCAGGGTTTCCATCACACAATCTTGCTCTTTGAGCCAGCCGTTTTGCACAGCCGCTTTCAGCATGCTGTACTCGCCGCTCACATGATACACAAAGGTGGGCAGGCGAAAGGCGTCTTTGACTTCGCGCAAAATATCCAAATACAAGGTGCCGGGTTTTACCATCACGATATCCGCGCCTTCTTGAATATCCAGCGCCACTTCATGCAAAGCTTCATCACGGTTTTCAAAGGACATTTGATACGTGCGCTTATCCGCCTCAATACCTGCGGCACTCTTTGAAGCGATAGCATCGCGAAACGGGCTGTAAAATTTAGAGGCGTATTTAGCCGCGTAGGATAAAATCATCGCTTCATCAAAACCTTCGGCTTCGAACGCTTGGCGAATCGCGCCGACACGGCCATCCATCATATCCGAAGGAGCTACGATATCCACACCGGCACGCACCAAAGACAAGGCTTGCTTGACCAAGCTCTCAACGGTCACATCGTTTAAAATGCGACCCTGCTCATCCAAAATACCATCTTGCCCATGCGTGGTGTAAGGATCCAGCGCCACATCCACAATCACGCCCATCTCGGGGTATTGTTCTTTAATCGCACGCGTGGCTTGCTGCATCAAACCCTGATCATCATAAGCGTACTCAGCCATCAAGCTTTTGTGCGTATCCAGCTTTGGAAACAAGGCCACGGCCGGCACGCCGAGCACGGCTAACTCATCGACCTCTTTGAGCAACTCATCAATCGTTAAGCGCGAAACACCGGGCATTGAGGCAATCGGCTCGCGGACCCCTTCACCCTCGATCACAAAAATCGGCTGGATTAAATCATCTACCGTTAGATGATGTTGGGCGACCAAACGACGCGAAAACGCTTTAGCGCGCACACGGCGCATGCGGGTATTGGGATAATGTCGGTTAAATAACATAGTTCAAGCCCCGTATTTTTTTGCGAGTATACGCGTTTTTTACAGGGCTTTAAAGACTGATTAGGCTATGCGCCAGGGCTATGCGCGCATGGAGAATAGCCGTCAGATGGTGAGTTTGGTGGTGGTGGCGCTGATAGTGAGTTTGGTGGCGCTGGCGGTGGTGGGGCTGGCTGACTAAAAAACCCCACCCCCCTATGACTAACACGGCTTAACCTAGCCCCAAAGTCCTTGAGCGTCTGCTTGATCTTTTCAGCCTCATCCATCGGCTCATTTTTCAAGTAATGCTCAAACTGAGTGCGAATGTAATGCAATAACTCCGTTACAGTATAAGAGCCAACGTCAACTGGAATTTTGTCGGCGATAGCCTGAATAAATGCTGGCCATTGCTGTGAAATACGTGTTCTAAGTGCACCTAGCGCCTGTGAAAAAAAGCGGGCTCCTACCTGCCCTTTAGCAAAAAGGCGGCACAATGCCTGAACCATAATCGTCAACAATGAATACACATCATCTTCTTGCTTAGGCACGTAATCAGCCCTCGCTCGCCTATCTGTAATATAACCCACCGAGCCATTGCGAGGCAGATCATGCTTTACTTCACCCTCAAAATGCCCGCAACCAAAATCTATAATTCGGACGCGCAACGTTTGTGGATCAAGCACAATATTTGCCGTACTTATATCACAATGGACAAAGTGGCCTAAGCCATTAGCTTGCACAACAGAAGCGTTATTGATTGTACGGCGAAGCTTTATTAGCTTACCAACCATTTTTTTAAGTACCCTCAATATATCGCTCAGATTAAACTGGGTTTCTTTGCCATAAAGATAAGCATGCAATGAGGTGCCAAACGCCGGATCATAAGGAAAGCTAATTGCATAACGCTGATACCCTTGAAAAGGTTGTGAATGAAGCAACAAAAGCTCAAGTGCCGCACCATGCACAATGCTTAAAAAAAAGACTTCTCGGGAAAATGCGCCTCCAGGCGCCAGGAAAGCCCCCTCTGATACAGCATAAAAAAAAAGCTTTAGCACGCGTGCAGACTCGGGGCTTGCCAAAACCACTCCAAAGCTTCCTTTACCAAGCTTGGTCCCATACAAAACGTTTCCAGGCCACCTTTCTGCTATTATCGAGTCCCCCTCGGAAAAAAGCTCCAACGTAGTATACGCACGCCCAGCAACAAGCTTCCTTATTGCGTCACCATAAACCTGTTCATACTCTGGCATATACTTCTCACCTAACATTTAATCAAAGGTTCTTAGGGCCGGCAGCAGCAGCGGCAATATCAGCGGCGGCAGCAGGCAAACTGTACGGCGAAGGTGGGGTGGTGGGAAGCCGAAACGTTGCGCTTGAAGCAGCACTGACACGCAGCTCAGCATTGAGCCTCAGCTCAAACATTTGCTGTGCAATTGTTAAGGCCGACAATGCCTGTGTCGCTTTTTGAAACGCGCCTATTCGTTTCTCCATCACAGAATGCAGACTAGCAATATAAGCCTGAAGGTATTTTTGCGGCGAATCGGATTCAAGCAAGCGATCAGCACACACAAAATATCGCAAAGCCATGGCCATCATAGACGCACGTCCAAGTCCTGCGGAGCAGTGCACCAACACAGGCTGACCCGACGCCAAGATTCTCGCGGCTTCAAGCAATGCTGCAAGCTGGTCATTATTCAATGCTTCAGGTGCAGCGCCGTCGGGCAACGTGATCTGAAACACAGGAATATTATTACAATGTCGCCTAAGCCCACTCTCATCATCAGATTGGGCTTGAGCATAATGATAAAAATCAAATCGTTCACCGCTTTCGACCTGCGCAGAATCGACCCCCAGCGCAACCACGGCTTTGACACGTCTATCAAGCAACGCCTTAATAAATAAGCCTCTAACTTTACTCTCACCATCCAAGTGTTCTGCCAAGCAGGCTCTAGGCCCTTGCGAGGTATAAAGTGGTAAGCCATCAAAAAGCTGAATATACGGCCACGGTTCAAAACCACCGCCTTGCTCGCTTGATTTAAGCGCGCGCTGTGCAATACGATACGCCCAATAAGGCATACGCAATACAGCCGATAAACGATACTCTTGCTCAGTAAACTGTAAGGGATCACTACCAAAGCTTGTCTCCTCCTCGGCCAGCACAGTCAATAAGCCAGACCTTAGCAAATCACCGCGTGACCAAATAAGTGCATTTATGATGACTTGAGAAACCTCGTCCGAACAAAGAGCGCCCCATTGTTCAAAAAGAGGATCCACTTCATCAGAACCAAAGTGTGCAAGCACCCGATCATACCAACTTCGCCGATCAGCGCAATCCTGAACAGCCAGCAACTCACGTTTAAAGAAAACCAAAAAGTCCTCAAGCTGCTTCACGTCATTTTCTTCAAGGGAAAACTCAAACCCAGGAGCAAGCAACGCGGCCTGGAAGTTTAAATCCAGCACCGAAGCGGTAAGCTCATCAAGACTTAAGCGCTTTTCACAGGTTTCTATCTCTTCAATCAACGCCTTTAATTTATCAATCTGACCGTACATATTCTCTCCTTTTTAATCATTATTCATTTTGCCGTCACATCGCACTTTTTCTTGCAAGTGCATCAGCAGCATCAGGAGGCTGCTCACCCGAAAATCCGGCTCGCAATGGCGAAAGCCCTCGACGGTTAACCATAGCATCAACCGAAGTAGAAAGACGCAAATCATACTCATGGTTAAACAAGGCACTGGCTATCTTCAAGCTATTCACTGCTTGCATCGGTGTCAAAAAAGCGCCTGCGCGTGATTCGCGAAATTGATTGATATAATGCCCCAAACAATCTGGTGTTATCTCATTTATATTTTGAGGCAAATATTTCCCAGCATTCAGATACCAATCGATCGCGCCAATAATCATCGCAGAGCGCCCATAGCCCGATCTGCAGTGCACCAAGACTTTGGTCTCCGGACGCTTCAAAGCCTGTGCAACTTCATACAACGTCGCAATTTGATGGTGTGTTAACGGTTCTGCCGTCATATCAACAATATCAAACTGGTAGGCCTTGGTATCAGGCAAACCGTCTAAATCATGGGTTGCGACACCATCACCCCAAATCGTAGCACCCAAACTCTCAAGCGGCGGCTCGGGTTTTTTCCAATAGGGGTAAAAATCCTTTCTGTCACAATCGCCCAAAGCAATGCAATAATCTACTTTCAACTGGCTTAAAGCATTAGCAAAATTTTTAGCCTGCTCTTCTGACTCATAAGGACCTTGACTGATAAACAGGCCGGTCTCGCCCACAGGGAAAAAGTCAAAACCTTCAATATATTGGCGACGCGGGTAAGCGCCCTCCCGGGTTTCACGGTCAGTGATATCATAATACGGCTCTTGATAGCTCAAAACTTCTGCAAGATTCAAATAGCCAGGCGTCTCGACTATCTCCCACATAGAATCAGCGTAGCGCTTTAGAATCGCAAGATCGTCTGATCCAAGCGCATCGAAAGGTGAAGAGCTGCTTTCATACAAAACGGTGGGTTTATTTTGGTCAGAGGTGCGACGGTCATCACAGACAGCCTTAAGTTCCTCATAATTTCTCTGAATAACCGCAATATCCAAAGCCGGTGAAAAACACTCAAAGTGGTCCGAAAGTTGGAGAAGTTGCGCTGGCTCGACCAGGAGTCTATTATCAATATCCGCCTGCGCACAGCTTATGGCCATCGCCTTGGCTCGCTCGATCAGCGCCTCAGAAGTCACTTGATCCGCTGCTTCATTACTCACCCGCAGCAAGCACTTAATTTTATCGTGTGGTGTGGTCATTGTTTCGACTCTTTTAACTCAAGCCCAAAGTCTGGCAAGGTTTTATTAAGCCAACCTTAAGAAACCAAGCCATTATCAGGAATAAATTCAAGGCGATGGAGAGTGGCAAGGCAAATGTTCGTGAATCAACTCGGTGATCATTACAAGATTCCGGCTGAGCGCTCCATCAGACTCACAAAGCTTCAACAGCAAAGAAAACAATGAGTTTTTCTCATCACCCAAAGACTTATCACACGGTTGAATAAAGTCATCCAATTTGTGCTTAAGTTCAGTACTGGGTTTTTGATCCCGCACTATACCTGCCACACCCAAGTAAAGCTGAAAGAGCGCAAGCAAACTATTAGCACTATATTGGTCATTATCGCACTGAACCAACAAAGAATTGCCTTTACCGATAGCTTTTGCAACATTTAACAGATGAGTGATTTGATCATCCGTTAAATCATTCGGATCCAGAAAACCAAGATCAAATTGACAATAAACTGTACCGCTTTCCGAAGAACCGACTCGCACACCTTTTTGACTAAATAGTTCACCCGTCCAAGGAGATTGCACAGGTAACAGGCGAGGTAAAGCGTTTAAACGACACAACTCGATAACGACACTAAACTTACCGCTATTAACCGCGGCTTTGTACTGCATACGTTCAGCAACTGATGCCCGAGACGCGGTAGAAATGTATACACGTTCAGGAGAAGATTCGTCATCCGTCGTGACTTTTGGCACAGGGGGTAATGCCTTTACTCTTTCCGCTAGCGCTGCAAGGATTTGGGCGTCAGATTTTCCCATTAGCCAACCTCATTGTTGTTTTTGTGATCAAAGTATACACTGCCATCATTAAGCAAATATTAACGAAACCCTTCACATGTTGGCATCCACGAAACAAGGCCTAGTACTCACACTTCATGGGCAAAATCTGCACATTGATTTTTTAAGCCCCGCTTTTCATAAACGCTTGCGCGAAACCGGGCAAAAATCGCCGTTATTTAAAGCCATCGGTAATGACAAGCACATCAGCGTGCTGGACATGACCGCAGGTCTTGGGCGCGACACCTTTTTGCTCGCCCATCGCGGGCATCGTGTCACCGCCGTTGAGCAATCCGCCGAGCTTTTTGCCTTATTAAGCGATGCGCTCAAGCGCGCGGAAGCACGCTACCCGGAAACCCTCTCACGGATCACCTTACTTCATGGCGACAGTCTTGGGCTGATTCAAACACTGCCGGCGCATGACATCGTCTATTGTGACCCCATGTTTCCCGAGCGAAAAAAATCGGCGCTGGTTAAAAAAGACATGCAGATCATGCAGCAACTTTTGGGTCATGGCGATAATGCTGAAGCTTTGCTTGCCGCGGCACTCAGTCATGCGCAAAAACGCACGGTGTTAAAGCGACCCAAACTTAGCGACATTCTCGGCAAACCGAGCTTTAGCCAGACCAGCAAAACCCACCGCTTTGATGTTTACCTGTAGCAACCGTCATTCCCGCGCAGACGGGAATCCATGGATCCCGGATAAACGCTATGCGTTTTCCGGGATAACGAACAGACGCGTACGATCAAACAAACGCACATTAGACTTCAAGGCCAACACCGGTATAATGGCCGCTTCGCCCCGGTAGCTCAGCTGGATAGAGCGGCCCCCTCCTAAGGGGCAGGTCGAAGGTTCGAATCCTTTCTGGGGCGCAATGAAGGCAGTTTATGGAAACGATCTCACAATTAGTCCACATTATTTTGCACCTGGATGTCTATCTCGCCCTGTTCTTCCACAACTATGGCGCCACGGCTTACGGCATTTTATTTTTGATCATTTTTTGTGAAACGGGTTTAGTGATCACTCCGTTTTTACCCGGTGACTCGCTTTTGTTTGCCGCCGGCGCCTTAGCCGCCAGTCAACCGCAAGCGGTGGACATTGGCTCGCTAATCACCCTGCTGATCATCGCCGCCATTCTCGGGGACTCCAGCAATTACTGGATAGGCCGCAAGTTTGGGCGCTTGTTATTCAAAAACCCAGCCAGCCGTATCTTTAAACGCCAATATTTACACTACACCGAAAAATTTTACGAAAAATACGGCGCCAAAACCGTGGTGCTCGCGCGCTTTTTGCCGATTGTTCGCACCTTCGCCCCCTTTGTGGCAGGCATTGCCACCATGCCTTATGCCTTCTTTTTGCGCTTTAGTGTGCTAGGCTCTATCGCCTGGATCGGGCTTCTGAGCCTTGCCGGTTATTGGTTTGGCAAAATCCCGCTGGTGAAAAACCATTTCTCCCTCGTGATTTTACTCATCATCGTTTTGAGCGTTTTACCTGCAATTAGAGAGCTTCTTCGGTCTCGCAGACGGAGTAAGCCTTGACACAATGGCATTGGCGGTAAAATGCAGCCTGGGTTGATAAGCCTAGCGAAGCTAACCCGGGTTTTCAGTGCTTCGCATTTCAACCCAAGCTACTTTTCTGGGTCCATGTGGCCTGGCTTATCTTCGTATTACTCACCAACCCAATTAAAAGATGCACTCGCAAAACATCGACTTTCAAAGCCAAATCGCATACAGTAAGCCCACTAAAAACGACGGCGAGGCGACCCCGTGGCACACATTACCAACTTCATCCGCAACAAAATCGATGAAGACATCCAAGCGAATAAAAACGATGGCAAAGTGATTACACGTTTTCCACCGGAGCCGAACGGTTATCTGCACATCGGCCATGCCAAAGCGATTTGCATCAACTTCGGCATCGCCCAAGATTACAAGCGCGGGCCCTGCTATTTGCGCATGGACGACACCAACCCGCTTAAAGAAGACCAAGAATACATCGACGCCATTAAAGCCGACGTAGCCTGGCTGGGTTTTGATTGGGGCGATCACTTCACTTACGCTTCGGATTACTTTGATATTTTTTACGACGTCGCCATCAAACTCATCAAAGAAGGCAAAGCGTATGTCTGCAGCTTAAACGCCGAGCAAATGCGCGAATACCGCGGCACCCTCACCGAACCCGGTAAAAACAGCCCAGATCGCGATCGCACAGTCGAAGAAAATTTAAACTTATTCGAACGTATGAAAGCCGGCGAATTTGCCGACGGCCAATACACTTTGCGCGCGAAAATTGACATGAGCGCCAGCAATATCAATCTGCGCGACCCTGCCTTGTACCGCATTCGCAAAGCACACCATCACCGCACCGGTGATACTTGGTGCATCTACCCCATGTATGATTTCGCACATGCCTTGGAAGACACGATTGAACACATCACCCATTCGCTATGCTCACTCGAATTCCAAGACCATCGCCCTTTGTACAATTGGTTTGTCGAACACTCAGGCCTTGAGGCACGCCCACAGCAAATTGAATTCTCGCGTTTAAACTTAAACTACACGGTCACGAGCAAGCGCAAGCTCAAACAACTGGTGGATGAAAAACACGTGACCGGCTGGGATGATCCGCGCATGCCAACCTTAGCCGGCGCAAGACGCCGTGGATTTACGCCACGGGCCATCCGAAGCTTCATCGATCACGTTGGTGTGTCGAAAGTGAACTCCACGATTGACTTTAGTATTCTAGAGCAGCACGTGCGCGATGATTTAAACACCCATGCCGAGCGCCGCATGGCCGTGCTCGACCCCATCGAAGTGATCATCAGCAACTATCCCGACAACGAAAGTGAAATGTTAAGTGTTGCGAATCACCCGCAAAACGAAGCACTGGGCCGTCGTGAGCTACCTTTTTCAAAGCGCTTATACATCGAGCGTGAGGATTTTGATGAAAACCCACCCAAAGGGTTTCACCGCCTCACACCGGAAACACCCGCTCGCTTACTCAATGCCTACGTGATCGAGTGTCAAGAGATCATTAAAAACGAACAAGGCAAGGTCACTCAATTAATCTGCCGCTACCTACCAGAAACCCTGGGCGGCAAAAAACCCGAAGACGGGCGCAAAATCAAAGGCATCATTCACTGGTTATCCGCCGACCACGCTGTAGACGCCACCGTGCGTTTGTATGACCGATTATTTAAAGACGAAGACCCAGGCAAGCTTGAGAATTTCTTAGAAGCAATCAACCCCGATTCTTTAGACATCAAACACGCAAAAGTTGAAGCCAGTCTCGCCCATACACAACCTGAAGCTGCGTTTCAATTTAACCGCTTAGGGTATTTCTGCGCAGACCGCTTTGATCACAGCGCAAGCTCGCCGTGTTTTAACAAGATCGTGGGCCTTAGAGACACTTGGCAAAACAAGGTTTAAAACAATTCGCTAAGCGCATCGGATAAACGCTCAACCGCTTTGACTTCGATATCGGGCAAGGGTTTTTTCGGTGCATTGGCTTTCGGTACAATCGCGCGTTTAAACCCGTGCTTGGCTGCTTCTTTTAAACGCGCTTCGCCATTAGGCACGGGGCGTATTTCACCGCCCAGACCCACCTCGCCAAACACAATCACTTCGCGTGATAAGGGCCTATTTTTCAAGCTTGAAACGGCTGCGAGCAAAATCGCCAAATCAGCTGCGGTTTCTGAAACGCGCATACCGCCCACAATGTTTACAAACACATCTTGTTGATGGCAAGAAATCCCCGTGTGTTTATTCAACACCGCCAGTAACATGGCTAAACGGTTTTGATCCAGCCCAACTGTTACACGCTTGGTGTAGCCGGATTCATTATCATCCAAAAGCGCTTGCACCTCGAGCAGCAAAGGTCTGCTGCCTTCCCAAGCAGCCATCAACACACTGCCTGATTGCTCTGGCATGTCTTTGGATAAAAAAATCGCCGAAGGGTTACTCACCGGTTTCAAGCCGCCTTCGAGCATGGCGAAAATACCCAATTCATTGACCGCACCGAAACGATTTTTGATCGCGCGGATCACACGGTAGCGACTACTGCCCTCACCTTCGAAATATAAAACAGTATCCACCATGTGCTCGAGCACGCGCGGCCCGGCAATCGTGCCCTCTTTGGTCACATGCCCCACAATAAATAACGTGATGTTTGTCGTTTTGGCAAAGCGAACCAATTGCGCTGCACTTTCGCGCACTTGACTCACAGAGCCAGGGGCTGCACTTAAATGCTCGGTAAAAATGGTTTGAATGGAGTCGACCACCATCACTTGAGGCTTCAGCTTTTTCGCTTTAGTCATGATGTTTTCGACTTGCGTATCAGCTAACAATGAAAGCTCATCGGCCTTAAGCTGCAAGCGCTTCGCGCGTGAGGCCACTTGCGACAGCGATTCCTCACCGGTGACATACAAGACAGAATGTTTGGCTTGGGAGAGGTCCGTGAGCACTTGCAATAACAAGGTCGATTTGCCCACACCGGGGCTGCCACCAATCAACACCACCGAACCCTGAACGATACCACCACCCAAAACGCGATTAAACTCTTGCATCGGCGTTTGAATGCGCGCCTCAGATTCCAGGGAAACATCTTTTAACGAGGTAATATCCGCGGCTTTTTCACCGGCATAGCCTTTCAGTTTATCCGCAACCTTAGCGCTTGTAGCCGGCGCCTCTTCAACCAGGCTATTCCAGGCACCACACTCGCCGCATGGCCCTGACCATTTAGGAAATTGTGAGCCGCATTTTTGGCAAGCGAAAATCGTTTTCATACAGTGCGCCGTGTTTAATTCAAACAACCATTATACGAAGGAGCAGAGGATTTTAAAGCGGTATTTTAGGGTCTGTGGCAACCGTCTTCCGACGCGTTGGCCCGTGGATGTAGTTTGGATTGGCGAACGCAGTGAGGATAACCCAGGGAAATTTAAACCCGGGCTTTCAATGCTTCACATTTCAACCCAGGTTACACAAGATGCTTGCCGCGCAAGACACTCATTACGATTCGTTATTGGCTTTCTCAACCACCAAACCTAAGCGGTACTCAGCCAGCTCTTCCGATAAATCAGCACCCAAGGGACAGTAGGGTAATAAAGTTTCAAAGACTTTGGCTTGTTCGCCAAATAGCTCTCGAAGCTCATTCAAACACACTGCCGCGCTGTCCAAATGGCCCATAGCCAGACCACGCTTAATCAAACTTTGTAAAAAAAGCCCGCGATCCGCGCTGTCGTCGCCGAGCTTATCCGTACAGTGATCCACTTCGCAGCAATACATAGGCTTTTTTCTTTTTATTCTTCAGGGGCTCAGATTGTAGGTCAAAAATTGACCGATGTCGACCTATTTCTTTTGAACCCACTTGCCATTTTGACGGCAAGCCACGCCGTGCACCTTCTCAGGTTTACCATCAATGGTCACCAGCATCGTGTAATCTCGACACGGTTTACCATCGTGATAATAGGTTTTCGTCGGGGTCATACGGTAGTGACGATGATTATCCGGGTTGCTCCAGCTAGAAGACTGGCCCGTGCGGTTGTCTTCCAAGGCCTGCTGGGCTTTGAGCTTGTCCGTTTCATCCATATTTTTACCAATAGCGCCGCCGATGACAGCGCCCAAAACAGCACCACCCACAGCTGCCACAATCTGGCCACTGCCGCCGCCGAACTGGCTACCCACCAAACCACCTACGGCACCGCCGGTGATCACACCGACATCTTGCTTTGTCATATTTGAACACGCCACCAGGCTCAACGATAGAGCGCCAATCAGTGCGTATGTCATTGTTTTTTTCATAAAAAGGCCTTTGTGATGATTAAAATTGAAGCAGATTGTACTATGAAAGTCATCATGGAACAAATATGAATTTTCTCGTAACGAGCCTGGCTCCCACAGAATTTATCCCTTGATATCAGAACAAGCGTACAATATATTAAGCAAACTGATTAACAAACACGCCTATATTTTGCTAGAAAAGATCAAAAACAAGCTACCTCGGTATGTATTTATAAGTTTCTTTGGGTGGGGCTGTAGGGCTATAATAGCCATCTGCCAATTAATTTCTATCCCGATCAGCGGCTCCCGGCTAAGGCTGGATATTGCCACTATGCTATCGCAGCTATTATTTAAAAAGAATAAGGCAAGCCTGAGCTAGGGCCCTAATAATATTATTTATAGAACAGCTAATTCTCACCCAACCTCACAACGTCTTCTGGAGAAATAATCTCGCCGTATTGTATCTCCAGAATTTCCAAGGGCTCCTCACCGAACGCAAAAATTTGATGCTTTTGCTTAGGCAAAACATTAACTGACATGCCTTGCGAAAGCTGATGCTCAACACCGTCAACAACAACCTTCGCAAGCCCACGCAAAATCACGAAATGCTCTGAACGATGATGGTGAACTTGCAGCGAGCTTTTTGCGTTAGCATTATAACTTAGCCGATTAATCACAAAATGCTCCGACTCAATAAAACAATCACTACGCCCCCAAGGGCCGTAGCGGCGCTTATTTTTGACCACTTCACTTCTAGAAGCCTTCTTCAAAACAGAAACCAACTTTTTGATATCCTGATCATGATCCCGATGCGCAACAAGAATTGCGTCAGCCGTCTCTACAACAATCAAATGATCAACGCCGACTGCAGCAAGAAGTCGCGTTTGAGAGCGCAAATAAGAATTATTGGTATTGATCTGAAAAACATCACCCTTAATGAGATTACCGCTTTCATCTTTTTCGCTTAGATCAAACAATGCATTCCAAGAGCCAATATCAGACCACTTTAGCGATTCAAGCGGAATGAGCTTAACATTACTGGCTTTCTCCATCACAGCGTAATCAATGGATATCGCTGGACTTTGCGAAAAGCTTTCTACGCCAACACGGATAAAATCCAAATCTTTAGTTTTTTGCTGAAAAGCTTTATAGCATTGAGCATACACCGCCGGTTGTAGTGTTTTTAATGCATCCAAGTAGGCCTTAGCCTTGAATAGAAAAAAGCCACTGTTCCAATAAAAATTACCAGCATCGCAATACGCCTGAGCTTTTTCAACCGAGGGTTTCTCAACAAATTGCTTTACACTAAAAATACCACGAGAGCACTGTTCGCCAGCTTCGATATAGCCATAAGCCGATTCGGGCGACCTAGGTTTAATGCCAAAGGTGTATAAGGCATTATTTTCGAAATGAGCGCTCGAAAGAATAGAAAACATTTCCTCGAGATTTTCCATATAGTGATCTGATGGAACGACAAACATCAAAGGATCAGAAAACTTCTCACAGAGTGACAAAGCCGCCAAAGCAACGGCAGGCGCAGTATCTCGCGCAAAAGGTTCCAAAATAATTTCAGCATCATTAATACCGATTGCTCTTAAGGACTCCGCGACTTGAAAGCGGTGCTCCTCATTAGACACTACCGTCAATGTCTGAAACTGATCATTACCTTTATAACGAAGACAAGCATCCTGCAGTAAGTTATTTTCACCCAACAAAGGAATAAACTGCTTGGGTGATGATTTCCGCGACAAAGGCCACAACCTTGAGCCCGCGCCGCCAGATAAAATAACCGTGTGAATATTGTTAGCCATAATAATCCAGTTTAAGCGCCACTAGACTTGATAGTATTCTCTATACCAGTCCACAAATTGCTTAACACCCTCAACAACCGACATTGAAGGCTTATACCCTAAATCATGCTCTAACAAGGACGTATCAGCATACGTAGACGGCACATCACCTGCCTGCATCGGCATCATATTAAGCTTTGCCTCAATACCAAGCGCTTTTTCAATCGCGTGAATATAATCCATCAATTTTACCGGATTATTGTTGCCAATATTGTAAATACGATAAGGCGCATAACTGCTGGCAGGGTTGGGGTTTAAAGGATCCCAATTGGGATCTGGCTTGGCAGGATGATCCATGGCACGAGAAACCCCCTCAACAATATCAGCCACATACGTAAAATCACGAATCATATTGCCATAATTAAATACATTGATGGTCTCGCCTTTAATCATGGCATCTGTAAACAAAAACAATGCCATATCCGGCCGCCCCCATGGGCCGTACACGGTAAAAAAACGCAAGCCCGTCGAAGGCAAGCCATAAAGGTGAGCATAAGAATGCGCAATAAGCTCGTTACATTTTTTACTGGCTGCATAAATAGCCAAAGGATGATCAGCCCCCTTTGTTTCACTGAAAGGCTGGGCTTGATTTGCGCCATACACAGAGCTGGTAGACGCATACACTAAATGCTTAACCGCATGATGACGACACGCCTCGATAATATTGGTAAAACCCACCACATTGGACTGAATATAGGCGTGAGGGTTTTCCAAAGAGTAGCGCACACCCGCTTGAGCCGCCAAGTTAGTCACACAAACAGGCTGATATTCACCAAACACATGGTTAACAAACGATAGGTCTGCGATATCGCCTTGCTCAAAAATAAAGTTAGAATACTCGGCAAGCTTGGCAAGCCGGGCTTGTTTTAAACCCACATCATAATAATCATTGAGGTTATCGATGCCAACAACCGTTTCACCGAGTTCTAGGCGTTTTTTAGCCAAGTGAAACCCGATAAATCCTGCTGCGCCTGTTATCAATATCGTGCGTTTATCCAAACCATACTCCAATCATCGCCCCAAAAACAAAGAGGCATTATACAAAACCGCCATCGAGAGTAAACTCAGATCGCAAGACGTGGTGAAACATGCACCAGTATCTCATACGCAATCGTGTTCGCTGACGCTGCCATTTCAGCCACATCCAAGCCCTCGCCCCAAAACATCGCAGCATCACCGATTTTCACATTACAGCCAGTGATGTCTACAGTGATCAAGTCCATAGAAACGCGCCCGATAATTGGACAAACTTGCCCTAAAATCATGACATGCGCCGCCTCATCCAAAACACGCGACAATCCATCACCGTAGCCCACACCCAAAACCGCCACCGTCGTTTCCTTGTCGCAACGATAACGACTCCCATACCCGACATAATCGCCTGTTTTCAGCGTCTTGATCACTATAACCCTAGCATACAAAGACATAGCAGGCTTTAAACCCAATGATTTGGCGGATTGATTCTCTAGCGGCGAAGCGCCATAAAGCATAATGCCAGGCCTGAGCCAATCAAAATGAATACCCGGCAAAGCAATCAACCCAGCAGAGTTTGCAAGGCTTCGCGGATAAGGCAAATCCTTTGTCAGAGCAAGAAAAAGATCAATCTGGGCTTGATTGCGAGGATGATCGGGTTGATCAGCATTGGCCAAGTGAGAAAATAGGACTAAATCTTTGGTGATCGCCTCAGCACGCTTTAAGGCTTCAGGAAACTCTTCGGGTAAAAAGCCCAAACGCCCCATGCCTGTATCAATCTTCAACCACAGTGGGTACGACGCTTTAGCCTGCTCGAGTAAATCCAGCTGATAATGCGTGTGCACGACCAAGGTCAACTCATGTTCTAGCGCCAGAGCAAGTTCGTCTTCGCTTAACACTCCCGCCATTAAAACAATGGGCTGAGTAAAGCCGGCATGGCGAAGCTCTATGGCCGTGGGTAAACGAGCCACACCAAAAGCATCGGCATTCGTTAAAGCATCAGCGGTTTCGATGAGGCCATGGCCATAAGCATTAGCCTTGATCATCGCCAATACTTTAGCGGCTGGGGCATACTCTTTAACTCGACTTAGGTTATGCTCCAATGCAGATTTGTCGAGATTAATAGTCACCCACGAACTGTTCATTCAAATAATTCTCAAACCGCGTGTACTGGCCAAGGAAAGTGAGATCCACTCTACCGATTGGTCCATTACGTTGTTTACCAATAATCACCTCAGCCTTGCCTTTTTCAGCCGTCTCCGGGTGATACACTTCGTCTCGATATAAAAACATAATCACGTCCGCGTCTTGCTCGATGGCACCGGACTCACGCAAATCTGACATCACAGGCCGCTTGTCCGCCCGCTGCTCCAAGCTACGGTTAAGCTGGGAGCCTGCAATAATGGGCACTTTTAACTCTTTGGCCAACGCCTTTAATGAGCGCGATATCTCAGACACTTCCAGCGTGCGGTTATCCGACATGCCTGGCACCGTCATCAGCTGCAAATAGTCGACCAAAATCAAACCTAACTGACCATGATCTTTGGCCACACGACGCGAACGAGAGCGCATCTCCGATGGTGTTAAGCCTGCCGTATCATCGATAAACATGGGCGCTTTCGACAAAATGCTCATGGCCGAAGAAATTCTCGGCCAATCATCATCATTCAAACGACCTGTGCGTAATTTGTGCTGATCGATCCGCCCCAGTGAAGACAAGCAACGCGTGGCCAAAGAATGGCCTGGCATCTCAAGACTGAAGACCAACACTGGCAGGCCCGCCTTCACACAAACATGCTCACCGATATTCATCATAAAGGTGGTTTTACCCATGGAAGGTCGGCCGGCGACAATAATCAAATCGGACGGCTGAAGACCGGCTGTCATTTCATCTAAATCCGTAAACCCGGTTGGGGCCCCCGTGATCGGGTTCTTCGAATGATACAGGGTATCGATACGGTCAACCGCCTCGGCCAATAACGGCTTAATGCTTTGTGGACCACCGCGGCTGGGGCCTTGCTCGGCAATCGCAAACACTTTACGCTCGGCTTCATCAAGGACTTCATGGCTGGCACGCCCTTGAGGGTTATATGCGGTGTTAGCTATATCCCCGGAAACCATAATAAGTTGGCGCATAACCGAGCGCTCACGCACGATTTCCGCATAGGCGCCCACGTTAGCCACGCTCGGCGTATTATTAGCAAGATTAAAGAGATAGGATTCACCGCCGGCACTTTCAAGCTGCTTTTTAGCTTTTAATAGATCCGCAACCGTGAGCACATCGAGCGGGCGCTCACGCTGAGTTAGCTCCTGCATGGCCTCAAAAATAACGCGGTGTTTAGCCAAGTAAAAGTCTTCGGCACAGAGGTGCTCGACCACACGATCCCAGGTGTTGGCATCAATCATCACCCCGCCTAGAACCGACTGCTCAGCCTCCAATGAATGCGGTGGCGTCTTGATCGATTGGAGCTGTTTTTCAGTGACGTCTTGGATCATGGGATTCCCCGCTTGATGGCCCGGACTATAGCAAGCTTTGGGCAGCGGATGCAAACACTAGGGCGCATCAAAACTTGAGCAAAAAAACAGCAGGCCTGCTTGTTCAAATCGTTACAAAACAGAGCGCAGTATTTTGGCCATTTTTTGGGACAGGACCTCCAAAGAAAAGCGTTCAGAAATAAGCTGATAGCCATTCTGGCCGAGTTTTGACCCCAGGCTCGCGTCATCAAATAGCGCAATTAATGTTGACACCCACTCATCTTCATTAGCTGCAGAAAATCCGCACTCAGCCAGCGACAAAACCTCTGCATTCATACCAACAGGTGAAACAACAACAGGAAGGCGAGAAGCCATATAAGAAAGCATTTTGTAGCTGCACTTACCCCTCTCCCACAAACCATCAATCAAAGGCATAATCCCGACAGAAAATCCCTGTATAAAAGCTGCCTCTCCAGCTGGAGACCATTTCTGAAAAACGACTCTATCACTATTCAAAGACTTAAATTCGGGCGCCTTATCCGACATGACATGAAAGTGTATGCGGCGATCATGCTCCAGCAACTTTTTCAAAGCCCCCTCAATTTCGTAGAGGTATTTAAAGCCACCAGAACTGCCACTCCAGCCCACAACGAATTTATCAGATTTCCCTGTAGGAGGCTCAACAGAGTTGGCTTGATAAAAATCCATATCAATCGCTGTCGGCAAAATCTCAATGCGCGGATTAATTTTAGAAAAATACTCAGCAAGAAAACTATTTCCACAAATAACAGTACTAGCTAAAGCAGCATTTTTCTGCACAGAAGCCTCGCCGTTTAACCAAATAGCATCATCAACATCCAAAATCATCGGCTTTTTAAACCATGGTTCAACGGTTGAAAACTTAGAAATAAAGTGTCTCTGCACAAAACTGACATCACAAGTATAACTAAGTGGAATATTAGCAAGTCCTTCAAGTAGTTTAGCCCCACCCCAAACAGGCTGAAGCAGCTTGCTCGAAGGCGGATAAGCATCTAAGAGCCCTTTTGAAAGAAGCACGCTAATGCCCTGCCTGTCGAGATAAGGGATGTACTGCAATATTCTATGACGGGAGCTTGGGATGGATTGACCTAAATGGGATGCAAATAATTTCATGATATTATGACGTATATTAAAAAAGATAGAGTGAAACTAACACTAGAAAAAACTTTTGACAAGAGAAAATCAAAACTCAAAAAAACATCAAGGAGACTCACCGAGAAAACGAGCACGCAACACAAGAAACCCTCTCGCCCCGAGCAACAATAGAATCCAAAAGCTTAAAAACCCATGTCGCATCGCTGTTCCATAGTTTGATGTGCCGATAGAATACACCAGCGAAATCAAAACAAAAAGAAGAAGTAAGATAAGCACAGCATCTCTTATGGTCTCATTTTTTTCAAAAAAATAGCTGGCCAGAGAAAAAATCAATAGCACAAGAGTAAGAACACCAAACAGTGAAAAATACAGCGACAGGCCATCATCAATCTTCCACAAAAAAGGATAGAACAAATAATAAAGCCAGCCCAATAGAACCGAGAAGTAGGTTCCTTGAGAAGCAAACGGAGGATAAGCCGTGTTCGCAAGGGAAACTTTAGAGGAGTAATCCAGCGCCATAGTGACAAAACCCTGCTTTAAGGCAAGAAAACAATAAAATGCAAAGTATGAAAAGACAAGAAGACAAAGTAAAATAAAAATTTGCTTACCAAAAGGCGTTCTTCCCGAACCGGAAAAAAACCCGGGAATAACCAAAGCAAAAAGCAAAATAAAAAGCAATACCGCCGCGATCAAAACACCAACATGCCAAACACCCGCCAACACAAATAAAAGCACAGCCAAAATAAAATAAAAAAAGTTTTTATTTTCATTCCAGGTTAACAAGCTAAATGCGGCCAGCATAGTAAACATCAACTGAATCCCCTCCCTAAATACTCCCGTTGAAATAACCAAGAGGTGAGGAGTTAGGGAAAACAGTAGCAATGCAAGCTTCAAATAAAACTCATCCCCAGCCGTAAAGCCTAGTTTTTCGGCTATTTTAATCAACAGAAAAGCTGAAATAAGCCAGAATAGAACGCTCGACAATTGCGCCAACAGCAGAATGTTACTTGTGAAAAATGAATAGTCATATAGAACAGATAAAAAATAAGCGTAGTACTGAGCACCATTCCCCAAGCCCGTATCTAAAAAGCCAACATTAGAATAGAAAAGCGCATTAATTAAGAAATCTTTCGGATCACTGGTCGACATTGGCGGAATAGCATAGAAGTAGGTATTAATAACCAGCAACAAAAGGTGAAAAAAAAGGCAGTAGGCAATGATATGCCTATAAGTAGGTGGGAATCTAAAAAAAACCACCCCCAGAAGCAATATAATCAAAAACAAAAAATGCTCCTAAGCCTGACCAAAAAAATAAAAGATGCCAAAAAAAAATCTCCTAATAAGCCAATCAAATTGGATAAATGCCCGCAAAAAATATTCAAAACTTTTCATATTTTTTTACAGTGACATAACCCCTATAAAAACAAAGCCTTAAGATCTCCGAAGCTATATTTAAGAGCCTAAAGCGACTAAAATCGAGAAAAAACATCAGTCGAATATGAAGCGGACAAGCAACTGAGCGTATTATCTCAAGCCTAATTTTTTTTACGTCACTCATCATCGAGAGAGCCGTATCAGGATTCCTTGATTCGTTAACAAAAACCCTATAATAGCCAAGAGACTTCTTTTGATATCGCATCATATTGAAACCTGCCCGAAGCAGCTTCACATAAAAATTATAATCTGCAACCCAAGTATCTTGATCATAGCCACCCACACTTAAAAAACTAGATTTTCGACAAACAAAACCTACCTGATACACCTGATTACTAACAGCCATAGATTCGAGGGTTACGCTGCGAATAGGCGCGCAAAAAAAATGGCACAAGTAAGAAAAGAAATTAGCTGCTTTACAGTAAAGGGTCATCTTCTCAGAAAGAACAGTCGGCATAATGCCAAATGCATCGCAACAATTGTATGTATCGATCAGCTCAAGCACTTTTTCAACATAGTCGTTAGCCAGAAAATCATCATCGTGCAAAAGAGCTACCCATTCCGTACCAGCCAAATGATAGCAACGATTAATATTGCCATACATACCCAGATTCTCTGGGTTTTTATAGTACGTCAAGTTCGAGACATTCCCGTAATGCTCAAGAAGCAAGCGTCCAGCGGCTCCATTTTTATCCGTATCATTATCAACAACAATAACCCGATAATCGCGACTTGTCTCCTGAGCAAGCGCGCTATCTAGAGCAGCTTTTAAAAGCTTTTCACGCTTATAAGTCGGGATTGCAATCGTCAAGCTGGGTTTATTTTTCATCATGCCAGGCCCCACTAAATCAATCTTAAGCGCAAAAGAGCATTATAAAGATAACGTCTCTCAGCCCTACCAAACAGAGTAAACAATAGGGTTAAGATAAGAGAAAGCGCTGAAACCAAGAGTATATTCAAAATCGGAAAACTAAAAACATCCCCAGCCTTGTTAAGAACCAAAATTTGAAACAAAAAGCAAGAAGCGCATTGAAAGAAAATAAGAAAGTACCGACGGAACGAATAGCGCAGCTTTGAGACAGAGACAAAAACAGCATACCAATTGTTTGTGAGAAGCTGAGAAATAACTATACCAAGAGCTGCGCCAACCACACCGAACTTCACAATAAAAAAATAAGACAATACAAGGTTAATGGCGCCAGAAATTAGGGCTACCAGGCCAAACTTGACGTAACCATACGCCATAACCATTTGAGCACAAAAAACATGATTCACCTCAAGCAAGCCTGTTATCAGCATTAAAGACAGGGCGACCGGCTGAAACCTAAGCTCACCCAACCAAACCTGAGCTATTGATTTTTGGCAAACAAAGATAATCACACACAAAAAAACAGCTGTTAACAATGAATATTTAAGCCCCCAAGAAAACAACTCATGGATTTTCTCAAAATTACCCTGCCCTTTAAAATGCGAAACCATTGGAATAAGCGGTTGAGCCATGACGCTAGAAACCATCAGAACGCCGGTGACAAGCATAGAAATAACCGAAAAAGCAGTAACACTTGAAGGGCCGCTCAAACGAAACAGTAGCAATGGCGCAGCCTGAAAAATTAGCATTGTACCCAGGGACATAATACTCCACTGAATACACACAGGATAAATCCTGTAAAAGACGGCCTTATTGACTCTTAAACGCAGCCTTGCCCGATATACTCGCTTACTATAGCAATAAGAAACAATAAAAAGAAACGCATACCTTAACAGATATGCAATTGACAAGCCGAGTAAACCTGCACCCAAGAACAAAAACAGTATAGCCAACACGAGACCAATGAGAACGCCAGCCATCTCAAATAATTTCGCAGTAGAAACATTTTTCATTCCGTACATAAGTGAAAGATGCGGGTTGCACTGAAGCCTAAGCAAGATACTTATCGAAAAAAAGACGAACGACAAAGAAAACGCCGTGAGATGGCCAGAAGTTCGCGGGAAAGAATGAATAATATAAGCATACAATGAAGCTAGCAGAAAAATAGCAAAAAAAGCGATAACTTGAACAAGACTAAAAACCGTTGAGTATAAGTTTTCAAGCCTGTACTTAGGCTGGACTTTATAACTTGCAAAACCAATCTCACGACTCAAGGATGGCCCCAGCCCAAAATCACAAAAAGTCATAAAGGTAAAAACACTTAAATACAAAAACCATATACCCGTATCAACGTGACCGAGGTCCCTGACCACAAAAAAAGAAAGCACAAAACCGCTTAATGTTGAAACTGACATTTGCAAGAAGCTTGATAATGCTCCAAGGGCAATAAAACTCTTCACTCCAAGCCCTCAGGAAAAACATGGCGCGCGGACCAATCATCGAGGGTTCTGAAGTTAGACCACAACTCCATGACCTCTCGATCTCGATAAGAGCGCCCTCCCCAGACAATGTTTAGCTTTTTGTTAAAATGTTTCTCATAACGACTGACGACCTCCTTCAAGGTCATCGGCTTTCGAGTAGAAACCCCAAACTCTTGATAGGAACCTTGCTTTAGCTGGCCCAGCTTTTCTAACGCGACAAATATTGCACTCACAACATCATCAACATGAACTAAGTCCAACTTTTGCCCCCCCGGCGACATTAAAAGTTCTTCACCGGTACTAGCGACTCGCCCCAGAAGATGAACAAGCTTTTTTCGAGGATCGCCAGTACCATAGGTATCAAATAGCTTCAAAGTAATACACGAAAACTGCCTAGCACTCACATAATATTTGATCAAATCCACAAAGGCCTGCTTTGTCGCAGCATAAAAACAAACCGGATCATATTCACGATTCATATAGTGCTGCCAGCTTGTACCTATATTGATGAGCTTGGTCACACCACAACCAGACATTGCCTCCAATAGATGAGCACCGAACAAAACATTTGAATTGATAAGAGAGGTAATGTCTTCAGGTTTATGCTCAGCAATAAAGTGAGAGGCAACATGCACCACCGCAGTCGCATGAAAATCAGAAATTACCTGGGACAAGCTTTCAAGAGTTCCGTCGTATACACAAAACTCTACACGTTCACGCACCTGCGCTAGCAAGGTAAGATCAGACCCCTTCCTAATTATGCACAAAATAGAGTTGCCGCATGCAGCAAGTGACTTTACAAGAGAAGAGCCAATGTAGCCTGTTGAACCAGTAACAATATAATTTGCCATATCTACCCAGCCATTTAAAAAGGTGAATTAAACTCGCTAAAATAAGGATGCTGCTGATCCCTCTCAGAAATAATCGGCAAAGGGAGCTCATCGCCACGAGAAAACAGTTGCTCACAAGATTTCCAGTGCAGCCCAACATCTGCTTTGGGAGCATACACCGATGTGGTTTTATAGACCATGATCGCTAAATCACTTAAGACCAGAAATCCGTGGGCAAAACCTTTAGGCAAATACAGTATATTGGCCTTGTCTTCACTTAGAATTAAAGACCTAGCTTGGCCAAAAGTAACTGAGTTTTTTCGCAAATCTAAGAAAACATCTAAAACTTCGCCCGATAAACAATAAACAAGTTTTTCATGATCATGCGGCGGCAGCTGAAAATGAAGCCCCCTTAAAACATTTTTCTTCGAAACAGAGTAATACTCTTCTTGAAAATCAAAACCCTCAATACCGTTATCAGCATACTCTTGGGCGTGGAATGTTTTAACGAAAGAGCCGCGGACGTCAGTAGAAACTTGGGGGGTAATTTCAAAAACGCCCGGAAGATCTATTGAGCAAAACTTCATTTTGACCTCCCTGCCTTAAGCGAACTAGGCGTACTGACGCAAAAACGATGCTGCACATTCATGAAGGTAATCCATCATTTCTTGGTTTAAACCATGGTGACATGCCGTCAAAATACCACCGCGCATTACATCATCTGAACAACGATAACCTTCAGAACTAGCTTTATGCGGAATGTTTTTAAACCCTGGTTGACGCAGAATATTACCAGTAAACACTGTTCGAGTTTGAATGTTTTGCTTTTCCAGATAGATTTGCATATCAGTTCTACTGAACGGCGCATCACTCCTGACAGTCAATGGAAACGCCAACCAACCTGTTCGACAATTCTCGAGGGTTTTTGGCAAAACAAACCAATCTTCATATTCTTTGAAAAATGCAAGCTGTTGCTCGAACCATTTATTTCTTGCATCAATGTTTTTTTGTAACTTGCCCAGCTGAACCAATCCGAAAGCAGCGCCCATCTCAGAAGGCTCCAAATTGTACCCGAGCGCCTCAAAAACAAATTTAGCATCGTAACGTATACCTTCAATGTCAACGTTAAACCGATTCTCAATTGCTTCTGACTCAACAAACAAAGAAGAGCTTCGACCCCAGCTGCGTAACAACTTAGCACGGGAATTCCACTCCTTATCATTAACGCATAACATGCCGCCATTACCTGCACAGTTAATAACATGGGAACCATAAAAACTTGTGATGCTGATATCAACAAAACGCCCAGAAGACAGGCCATCAATCTCTGCACCTAAGGTATCGCATGAGTCTTCAATCACAATCAAATTATACTTATCAGCTATTTCACGAAGTTTTTTCCAGTCCGGCAAATTACCCAGAAGATTTGGAATCATCATGGCGCGAGTATTACTCGTAATCATTGATTCTACCTTCGTTGCATCAATATTGTACGTTCCTTCCTCAACATCAACGAAAGCAGGGATGAGACCATTTTTCACCAAAGGTGCCACAGTGGTCGAAAATGTTAAGCTAGGGGTAATGACTTCGGATCCTTTGGGCAGTCCCAATAATTCGATAGCCAAGTAGTTAGCTGACGACCCAGAATTCACCATAATGCCATACTGCTTATCGTAAAGCCGAGCAACCTGACTTTCCATCTCACGAACATGCTTACCCATTTGCGTCGATGTTTTCAAACACTCAACAACAGCATCAATCTCCTCTTGACCATGAACTGTTTGACCATAAGGCACGAAGATATTTTTAGGATTATTAACCGTCATACAAAAGACCCTTTTTCAGAAAATTGATGTTGAAAAGCGCGAATTTGCGCCAATGTTAGCTCAAAGATATCAGCCCCACAAGCATATGCCTTATACCACTCAACGATAGCGTCCAAAGCATGATCCAGCGACCATAGTGGCGTCCAACCCAGAAATTTTCTTGCTTTTGCACTATCCAGCTGAAGGTAATGAGCCTCATGCGGGTGCGAAGATTTATCATGCTCCCAAGCCGCACCTTGCCCCCAGCCATCAATCATCCGCTCAACAATGTAGCCCACCGGCTTAACATCTTCGACATGAGGGCCAAAATTCCAGGCAGATGAAAAAATCCCCGGCTCGTTCCACATACTTTCAGCCAATAATAAATACCCCATCAGTGGCTCTAAAACGTGCTGCCAAGGCCTAATCGCTTTAGGGTTTCTCACAAGTACCGGCTTATTACCAAGCAACGAGGTTACAATATCGGGAATTAGGCGGTCATTTGCCCAATCACCACCACCAATAACATTACCCGCCCTTGCTGTTGCAATCGACGTTTGATGCTCTTCAATTTTTTCAGGATTAAAATATGAAGCCCTATAAGCCGCGGTGACAAGTTCCGAACAAGCTTTGCTGCTACTATAAGGGTCATACCCTCCCAACGGCTCGCTCTCTCGATAGCCCCAAATCCACTCTTTATTCTCGTAGCACTTGTCAGTCGTGACATTAATCACCACCCTGACAGACGGACACGCTTTTACAGCCTCAAGAATATGCGCTGTACCCATAACATTAATACTGTACGTTTCAAGAGGGTATTCGTATGAAAAACGGACAAGTGGCTGTGAGGCCATATGAATAACAATATCAGGTTGAACAGCACTCATGCGAGCCTGTAATGCATCAAGATCACGCACATCACCAACACAATGATTGATTAAAGCCGGCATATCAAGAAGGTTAAACAGTGAAGGATCGGTATTGGGTGACAAGGCATAACCAAAAACCTCTGCCCCTAATTCCTTTAACCACAAGCTCAACCAGGTGCCCTTGAAACCGGTATGCCCTGTAAGTAGTACCTTTTTATTTTTCCAAAACGTGTTATTCACCCCATAGCCTCCAAGGCGCCTGGCCAGAGTTCCAAAGCTTCTCAAGCATGTGTTTCTCACGCAGCGTATCCATCGGCTGCCAAAAGCCAGTGTGAAAATAACAACTCATTTCATTATTCAAAGACAAGTTTTGCATTGGCGCTTGCTCCCAAATGGTTGCATCACCCTCAATATAATCAATAACCGCAGGCGAAAGAACAAAGAACCCCCCATTGATCCATGAGCCATCACCCTTAGGTTTCTCCTGAAAAGAGTCGACCTTGTTATCCGTAAAATTCAGCGCACCAAAACGTCCCGCTGGCTGAACTGCCATCACGGTCGCAAGCCTGCCTTCTTTCCTGTGCAGTTTAAGCAATGCGTCAATATCAATATCAGCAACGCCATCACCATAAGTAAAACAAAATGCTTCTTCATCCTTCAGGTAATCTTTAACGCGTCGCAAACGACCGCCGGTCATGCTCTCATTACCTGTGTCAACCAATGTAACACGCCAAGGCTCTGCCTTTTTATGATGAACTTCCATTTCATTTTCACGCATACAGAAGGTGACATCCGACATATGCAAAAAATAGTTCGCAAAATACTCTTTGATCACATAGCCCTTATAACCCAAGCAAATAATAAAATCGTGAATACCATAGTAAGAATAAATCTTCATGATATGCCACAGAATAGGCATGCCTCCAATTTCAACCATTGGCTTGGGCTTCAAAGAAGTTTCTTCACTTAACCGCGTTCCCAAACCACCAGCAAGAATTACCGCCTTCATTCAATCTCCATGCTAAAACGAGTTCTATCCAGGCTCATAAACAACCAAAGTCAGCCAGCATTATACAAGACGGCGACTGATAGTAAACCAAGGGTGTTGAGTAAAGCCTAAGCGTATAAGCGCATTATTTGGGCAATAACGATTTCATCAGAAAACAAGGCTTCAACCATGTGGCGACTAGCTCGCCCAAATTTTTGCCGGATTTCAGAACCATCAGCCAAAGACTCGATTGCTGCTGCCAAAGCCACTGAGTTTTTGCTTGGAACCAAGTAACCATTCTCACCATCATGGCAGATCTCACGGCAACCCGGAACATCCGTTGAAACGATCGCACGACCACAAGCAGCAGCCTCAAGCAAGGTTTTTGGCAAGCCCTCACGATAGGAAGGAAGAACAGCAATGTGTGAGTTGCTATAAATGTGTGCTACATCATTTCGACGCCCGAGCCAAAATAAATTCGGCAGCTCTTCACAGAAATTGAGCAGTGCCTGTCGGCTCAGGGAGTTCGGGTTAACTTCATGTATATCACCGACCAACTGGATATGTATATCCGACCGGCCTTTTTGATATAATATTCTCGCCGCTTCACACAACTCCACAATACCCTTATCTTTAAGCATCCGTGAAATACAGCTAACAACCACTGGCGGTGCTTTGGGCTCCGGAAGATAGGCATAATCGCTTAGACTGACCCCCGAACCTTTAATTAAAAACAAGCGACTCTTCTCGATTAAGCGATTGGCCAAAGTATTGTAGTCATCATCATTTTGAACGATTAGCCTCACCTTAGAAGATAAGCAAAGCAAACGAAGAAGGCTGAAGGTGATGCTTTTTAAAAAACGCGTTAAGCGGCTACGAGAAGTAAACAAATAACCCATGCCCGCCAACAAACCAATAAACTGTTTCGCCCTTGAAAAACGAAAAGCAATGAGGCCAAGCAACACCATGCGGACAGAAACGACATGCACATAATCAGGACGCAACTTGATAAAACCACGCCAAAGCCTCCATACAAGCTTAAGGTTTCCCAGAAAAGCCACTCCCTTTGCGCGAAGACGCAAATCAAAAACCTCAAAGCCATAAGCAGATAACTTTTGACTTTCCACCGGCGAAGAAAAAGTGGTGGCAACGACGAGCCTAAAGCCGGCATTTTTCAACGCTAAAGCAAACGCCAAGCGATGCGACATAAAATAGCCGATGTCTGCAACGACCAACATAACCGTTTTAGTTTTGACTACATCATCCATTGTTTATACCAGCTTTGAAACATGAGTATATTCCATAACGCAAAAGACCAATTCCGCTTACCGCTAAGGTGCTCTTTCCAATAAGAAGATACTTGCTTCTCATCCAAGTAGCCTTGAGCACGAAGCATATCAGGCTGAAGCAGTGACTGAGCCCAGTCTTTCAAATCAGACCTTAACCACTGACTCAGCGGCACACCAAAACCCATTTTAGGTCGATCAATCAACCCCTTGGGCACATGGCGATATAGCACATCCCTCAAAACACGCTTGCCTTGACCTTGATCTATTTTATAAGCCAATGGTAACGACCAAGCAAATTCAAAAATACGGTGATCCAAAAACGGCACACGGGTTTCGAGCGAAACCGCCATCGCCGCACGATCAACTTTCGTTAAAATATCATCCATCATATACGTTTGCGAATCAGCAAGCATCATCCACTCTTGATAAGAAAGCTCTTTTGAAGCCTTCCAAAACCAGCGCTCATTAAAACTGTATTCCTTGGCACCAAGTACGAAACTTGTATCGTAAATCTGAGAACACAACAGACGATATAAGTCTTCTCTAGAACGACCACCCTGCTCGACCACAGCCTTAAGTTTTAACAGTTTGTCAGGCAGCTGCGCATACGCCGTTGGCAAGTAACCCAAAACTTTCAAAAGAGCCGAGGGCAGCAATTTAAGGCCTGCCCTAAAAGGCCCTGGATCAATAAAACGGCTGAAAACCGATTCAGCCAAAAAATAGCGATTGTAACCACCAAATAATTCATCGCCAGCGTCACCTGACAAACTCACTGTGACTTGAGTTTTTACTAACTGACTCACTAAAAACGTTGGTATTTGAGAAGAATCGGCAAAGGGCTCGTCATAAATAGTAGGTAATTTAGGCACCACAGAAAGTAGATCTTTCTGGCCAACATACAACTCTGTGTGATTCGTGTTTAGATGCTTAGCCACATCCTGAGCGTACTGTGCCTCATTAAAAGCTGCCTCATGAAAGCCGATGCTAAAGGTATTAACCTTCTTGGGTGAGAGTGACTGCATCAACGCAACAATTATAGAAGAGTCAACACCACCAGACAAAAAAGCCCCCAGAGGAACATCTGATTGCATTTGTATTTTTAACGTGTCTTTAAGCTTAGACTCAAGTAGATCAACAGCCTCATCATAAGTACCTAAAAATTTATCTTGAGACAACACACTGGATGCTTGCCAATAATACGACAATGATTGGCTGCGATCAGAACCGACCTTCAGGTAACTGCCAGGTTCAAGCTTCGAAATATTTTCATAAATTGAACAAGGGGTTGGAACATAGGCATAGCGCATATACGTCGCCAAAGCCTGGCGATCAACCTGAAAACGCCAACCCAAGGAAGATAGCGGCCTTAATGACTTGAGTTCAGAAGCAAAAGCCAAGGTATTGTTTTGAATACCATAATAGAGTGGCTTCTCACCAAAGCGATCGCGCGCCAAATAAAGTTCTTTTTTCTCAAGGTCAAACGCGGCAAACGCAAACATGCCAACACATTGCTCTAAAGCTTTTTTTATGCCCCAGATATCAATCGCATTAACTAGAACTTCGGTATCGCTATCACCCTTGAAACTCAAACCACCATGGACGAGCAAGCTATCCCTTAGTTCGGCATAATTATATATTTCGCCATTAAAAACAATCACCCACCGGCCAGAGGCAGAAAACATCGGCTGATGGCCTGCTTGAGATAAATCATGAATGGACAAGCGAACATGGCCTAAAGCAAGGCTATCCTGAGCATAAACACCTTCACCGTCTGGTCCGCGGTGGCGAATACTCGCCAGCATTTTTTCGATAAGCGAGCTATCTGCGCGCTGATGCTCAAAAGACCAGTAACCTGCAAAACCACACATTATCGAACCTCAGCCTGATTATCAACAAGGCTACTATAAAGATCCTCGTACTGCTTAACAACCGAATGTATTGAATAATGAGCTACAGCATAATCACGCATCCTGGCTCGTTCTTCATCGGTCATTTTCAGCGCTTTAAGGCAGTTTTCGGCCAAACTATCGATGTCATTAGGCTGAGAAACAAAACCATACTCAGAAACAACCCTGGCGCAATCACCAACATTCGTTACGACACAAGGGACACCGCAAAACATTGACTCTCCAACTACATTTGGAAACCCCTCTTCAAGCGAAGTTAGAAGATGCACATCCAGCGCAGGAAGGTAGCGTGAAGCATCGACCTCGCCAAGCAACCGGATTTTTTTTTCCAAGCCTAAATCTTGAATAGACCTTAGCAAAGCATTATTAGCTTTAACACAAAACTCACCCGCCAAGACAAAGCAACAATTATCAAGCCCACTGTCCAAAAGAACTCGCGCCACTTCCAAAAAGGCACGATGATTTTTAATAGGATGATACCGTGCGAACATACCGATTAACCTTGAAGACGGCTTAAGCCCAAATAATTTTCGGCAGTGGCTGTAGATACCCTGGCTTGGATAGAAAACAGTTTCGTCAAAACCATTAGGAATAAAGATGTCTTTTGGCTTTAAAAAACCAATGCCGTGATGCTGCTGCTGAGAGCGCATAGAATTATTCACCACAATATCAGAAAAGCGACTTACCCAAGCATTCAAACGAATCACACATCGCGTCATGACCTTGTAGTTCTTAAAGTTTGCCAAGCTTGCCCGTATATTTTGAACGAGCCTGGTTTTAATACAGAATGGGCGCATAACCGCCGTAAAGACGTTAGCATGATACATCCAGGACTGCACAAGATCTGGGCGCTGACATTTAAGCAAACGCCTGTAACGAAAAAAAGACATCAAAATACCATAAACCGTCTTCATATTGAGCATGTAAACAGGCACCCCAATAGATTCCAGCTTCTCTACGTAGGCCCCGCCGGAGGTCATTACAATAACCGTGCTTTCAAAACGCTTCTTATCAATATGACTGACAAGCTTATAGAGCATAGCCTCAGCGCCACCCTGCCCAAGCCCAGAAATAACATGAAGAACCCTCAACTTTTTCACAAGGGATTTACCACACTCGCTTCAAATTCAAACTCAAGCCGACCAAAAAAATATAGGCTACAGAACAACTAATGCAGTAACACCTATTCATTGACAATTTCTTTCAGGTACGAAAGCAATCCAGGTGCAAGCTCACTTCGCTTAAGCGCATAAGCAATGGTCGCCTTCAAAAAATCAGCTTTATTGCCACAGTCGTATCGACGCCCGGTATGCTCGCAGGCATAAAAAGGCGCATGAGATAGCATCGCTGACAAGGCATCTGTCAGCTGAATTTCACCGCCACGGCCTTTCTTTGTGTTGGCCAAATAGCCAAAAATGTCTCTGTGCAAGATATAACGCCCGACCACTGCTAGGTCTGATGGCGCCTCAGCCAAGCTTGGCTTTTCAACAATCCCAGAGACTTTACCATCAGCATCGGCAGAAACGATGCCGTATTGATCAACCTTAGACTTTGGCACACGCTCTACCGCAAGCACATTCCCGCCCACTTGATGATGATATTCAACCAGCATATTTAAGCAGGATTTCTTACCCATATCGATCAAGTCGTCAGACAGCAAAATAGCAAAATAGTCTTCTTTAATGATGGCCGCAGCTCGCATAACTGCATCGCCCAAACCCAAAGGGTAAGGTTGACGAACATAAACACAATTCACATGGGCTGGAAGCAAGGCTTTCAAAGCTTTAAGCTGCTCATGTTTTCCAGACGCCTCAAGCGCAGCTTCAAGCTCATAATTACTATCAAAGTAATCTTCAATCGCTCGCTTTGTGTAGCTAGTCACAAAAATCAAGTTTTCGATGCCTGCAGCTATTGCCTCTTCAACCACATACTGAATGATGGGCCGGTCAACTATCGGCAACATTTCTTTAGGCGAAGCTTTTGAAGCTGGCAAAAAACGCGTACCTAAGCCTGCAACCGGCAAGACGGCCGTTTTAACTTTGTTGACTTTATTTACCATGTTAATCAATAAAACCCTTTAAAAATCGGCTCAGAGCATAGCATGCAAGACCTTATGAGCCAAGAGCCTCGCCGTATATTGGGTGCGATTAAAAGTGTAGGTTTTTGAAAAAAACGTTAGAATCCATGTAATTTTAATATTACAGAAGGATCGAAAGA
>PCWT01000066.1 GCA_002796245.1 Gammaproteobacteria bacterium CG11_big_fil_rev_8_21_14_0_20_46_22
TTTAGCGTCCTCCATGTCTTTCGATCCTTCTGTAATATTAAAATTACATGGATTCTAACGTTTTTTTCAAAAACCTACACTTTTAATCGCACCCGTAGCTTCGACATCATCACGCTCAACCAAAGGCTGAGTCAAGCTAGCATGCGCAGCTCTTACTGGCTTCTGAAAAAAACCAGGGCAACAACGAGCGCGCCTTGAGTGCGTGCCGTCACTGTTTGGCAAGGGGGCTTGATGTTCCGTGTACAAATACATCAGCACACCTCGAGTCAAACGTGTCCCCAAAGCCAATACCAGCGAAGCCACAAATACACCCACATTTACAGCCAGACTTAAATTATAGGTTCCAGTGTCAATCGCAATCGCTGTTAATGTCGCCAAACTAATAATCGATGTTTGCGCAAGCCCCTCGAGCAGTGGGTTAACAATATCGCCTTCAACACGAGCCGTACGTTTAGCCAGTGATTCTGGCCCAAGTTTGCAGCCTGTCATCACAGATTTTAAGAAAGACCCCACCACACAGGTAACAGCAGGCAGCCAAAAAATCGGATTAAAGTAAAACATAGCCAGCTGCGAAGCCCAAGCTAACCAACCAATCACATCGAAATGTCTAAACAGGGTACGAACCCAAGCCCCTGCTTCGAATGCACGCTGTCTACAAGGCATCGAAAATCGAGGCCTCTCCCCACCCTTCACGCAAGGCAAACTGGAGCGCATGGCCCCGATCGTGCTCTTGTCATCAAATTTTATATCCCAAACGCCGTTATAGAGCCCAACAAACGCACCCAAAGCAAAAAGTGCAGCAGCCGCACCCGGCAAAAGCGGCTCGACAATACCAAACAAGCCCAACACACCTGCCGCGAGCGTACCTATCATCAATACCATTCGGGAAAATACCCGGTGAACCATTAAATAGTGAAGACGAGCCGTGCTTTTTGGAAACAACTTAGCGGGGAACTTCAGCAAGAAAAAAAGCGCCGTCAACGAGCCAATCGTTAGCCAAGGTGAGCCGAGCAAGGGGGCACCAACCGCCAAGCAGGCTAAAAAGACACCTTGCGCTATAGCAAGGCTATTGACAATGGAGCCTGGGACACGCAGCGCCGAGGCCACCCGCTTGGCTGGCGCTTTCTTAACATTGTGTTTGTATTGTTGCCTAAGCGAGGCAGCAATTATTTGAGTGCAAGAAGTCATAAAAAGGCCACATATTGTTATTATTATCTAGGCAACGACCTTAGCGGCGCAGCCTAGATAGACTGGTTTCTAAATTACAATGGACAATCCATAAAGCTCGCACAAGGGTAATCATCAATAAACACACTCACGTCCTTCAAACGTTGTGGCTTAAAGCCTTTGCCATCTAGGGATTTCATATCAAACACCAAACGACCTTGCTCAAAATGTGGATTCATAAGCTCGGCAGCCACCGGCGTGACAGTGCCGTCTTTGTGCGCCACTAAATCACTGTGCACGTATGCACCATTGGGCTCATCATGCCCAAAGCCTTTCGTCCAATTTTGCACAAAGCTACGCGTTTTGATTTGCATCATTTTACGATTCGGGCGATTAGTAAAGGCCAACACGTTCTTTGAGGGGCGCACTAAAACCAATTTTGCTTTTTGGCCAGCAGGCACGACTTGAGCCTGATCCGCATTTAAGACGAACAGCCATTCCAAAGGCGCTTTTGTCTTCGCAAAAGCCACACCAGAGAGTAAACAAATCGCCAGAAGAGTTGTTAATAATTTGCGCATAACTCGCCTCGTTTGATCAATATTATTGCAAGTGGGCATTATAACGATTATGACCTGCTTGTAAACCCGAGACTGTTCAGTTTTTTGTCATCCTCAGCCAAAAGGCCTGTGCGGGATCACGTACAGAAACATCACCAAGCAATGGTTGCACTTTCAGAACTTCGAGAGTAGAATGCCCGCCTTTAATCAATGAACTACATAGGAGTTGAGCTTTTATGCCAATGGTTCGCGTAAAAGAACACGAAGCCTTTGATGCCGCACTGCGCCGTTTTAAACGTAGCTGTGAAAAAGCCGGTGTCATCAGTGAAACCCGCCGTCACGAATTCCACGAAAAAGACACGTGGAAACGTAAACGTGCCGCTGCTGCTGCTCGCAAGCGTTTGCTTAAACGCTTATCAAAAGAGCGCCCTATGCCACTTCGTGGCGCCAAAGGCAAAAGCAAAAGCGTTCGCAAAAAGCGATAAGCTTGGCTCATGAGTCTTAGGGATCGCATCACACAGGATATGAAAACCGCTATGCGCGAACAAAACAAATCGCGCCTAGCGGCTATTCGCCTCATTCTTGCTGATATCAAAAAGAAAGAAATCGACGAGCAAACCACATTAGATGATGCGGCCATCATGGCTTTACTCAGCAAAATGGTGAAACAACGCCGCGATGCCATCACACAATACGAATCAGCCAACCGCCCAGAGCTTGCCGAAAAGGAAGCCGCGGAAATTGAGGTGATCGAGCATTACCTTCCCAAAGCCGCTAGCGAAGATGAAGTTCAGGCTATCATCGCTGAAGCCATTGCCCAAACGGATGCAGCATCCATTCAGGACATGGGCAAAGTCATGGGCATTGTGAAAACAAAACTCGCTGGGCGCGCCGACATGGGCCAAATTAGCCAAGCTATTAAAGCCAAACTCAGTTAAACTCCCGCCATGGCAGGGAAAATTCCACAACACTTTATCGACGACCTACTCGCTCGAACCGACATTGTCTCGCTCGTGGAGCGCTATATTCCCTTGAAAAAAGCCGGCACCAATTATCTGTGCGTTTGCCCCTTTCACGATGACCACAAACCGTCCATGCACGTCGTGCCCAACAAACAGTTTTATTACTGCTTTAGTTGTGGCGCCAGCGGCAACGCCATCGGCTTTCTCATGAATTATGAGCACCTCAGTTTTATCGATGCCATTGAAACTTTAGCATCAGATGCCGGCATTCCTGTGCCGCGCGAAGCCAGCCAGGCGCAAGACCGCTTGCAGCCGCTGTATGATTTGCTCGGCAAAGTCAGCCAGTATTTCCAAAGCGAATTAAAAAACGACGCCGGCCAAGCCGCACGTGACTACTTGAAGCGGCGCGGCCTAAGCCAAGAAACCATCGAGCATTTTAGCCTGGGTTTTGCACCCGATAGCTGGGATAGCGTCACGCAACGCTTTGGGCACAACACAGAAGGCCAAACAGCCCTGTTGCAGACCGGCCTCATTATCGAAAAAAATGCTAAGCGTCATTACGACCGTTTTCGCAATCGTGTCATGTTCCCCATCCGTGACCAACGCGGTCGGCATATCGGCTTTGGCGGGCGCGTGATGGATGACAGCACGCCCAAATATTTAAACTCACCTGAAACCCCCGTCTTTCACAAAGGCCGCGAGCTCTTTGGCTTATATGAAGCGAAAAAAACACGTGATCTCAATACACTGCTCGTCACCGAAGGCTATATGGATGTGATTGCGCTGCACGAAGCCGGTATCACTTACGCTGTCGCCACACTGGGCACGGCCGTGACGAAAGATCATATCGAGCGCTTAGTGCGTACCGTCAAACACATTGTGTTTTGCTTTGACGGCGACATGGCTGGGCGAAAAGCGGCCTGGAAAGCGCTGACCACCGCACTGCCGATGTTAGATGACACTGTGCAATTTCAATTTCTTTTTTTACCACAGGGGCAAGACCCGGACAGCTTTGTCCGTGAGCATGGCAAAACCGTTTTCGAGCAACACATTCAAGGTGCTCACACCTTAAGCCAATACCTGCTCGAAGCGCTCTCCGACGATTTAAACCTTGAAACCCTAGAAGGTCGTGCACAATTAGTGGCCAAAGCTATGCCGCTGATTAGCTCAGTAAAAGGGCTTGCTATCAAAGAGCAATTATTGCAAGCGCTCGCCGAGCGCTCACACACCCCTAAGCAAACATTACTTGAGTGGACCGATCGTGCCGTGCCCACGGCTTCACAAGCTATGCCCAGCCATCCGATTCCAGCCGACATCAAGCAAACACCAGTACGGTTTGCCATCACTCTGTTGCTCCAACATCCTGAATTATTAAAAGAAACCGAAGTGGAGTTGCCAGACTTACCCATGAAGGGCTTGGATATTTTGAAAAAAATAGTTGAAATAATCAGGAACTCGTCCTATATAACTTCCGCGACAATTGTAGAGCACTTTCGCCACGATAAGGCTTTCACGTTTTTGACCAAACTGGCCGTAGCACCTTTGCTCATACCCGAAGGCTCTCTACAACAAGAATTAAGTGATACTTTGCATACGATTAAGGCACAAACGCTGAACTTCAGCATTGATACTTTATTGCACAAAGCAAAATCACAGGACTTGAGCACCGAGGAAAAACAAGCATTACAAAAATTACTCGTTTTAAAGAAAACCCGACACAAGACGTCTATATAAAATAGACTCACGTCAATCACAGATAACAAGGCAGACAATGAACGCAACGAATAAAAAAGAGCACTCCGAATTAATCTCACTCATCGCCAAAGGTAAAGATCAACAGTACCTCACCTACTCAGACATTAACGATCATTTACCCTCAGAAGTGACCGACCCTGAGCAAATTAACCATATTTATAGTCTGCTTGAAGAAATGGGTATCGAGCTTCGCGAAACGGCACCCGATGAAAGCGATATGCTTAGCCGCGACACGCAAGCCTCTGAAGATGATGCAGCAGAAGAAGCCGCTGAAACCTTGGTATCCAGTTTATCAGCCGAGCTGGGGCGCACGACCGACCCCGTTCGTATGTACATGCGCGAAATGGGTAGCGTGGAACTCTTGACCCGCAAAGGTGAAATTGCAATTGCTAAGCGTATTGAAGACGGCCTACGCCAAGTCTTAGAAGCCTTGTCATATCATTTGGAAGCCGTCAAAGAAGTGATCGACCAATACGAAGCGATCAAAGAAGATGATTCACGCATCAGCGATATCGTCACAGGCTGGATCAGTGATGACAACAATACAGCTTCAAACACACCCACCGAGGATAATAGTGATGCCAACACTGACGACAGCAGCAGTGATAACAGCGACAGCAGTAGTGACGACAGCGACAGTGATGACGATAGCAGCAGCTCGAGCTTTGACGACAGCGGGCCAGACATTAAAATAGCGCACGAACGTTTTGCTGAGCTCGACAAGCTGTATCAACAATGCTTACGCGCCGTAAAGAAAAATGGTTTTGATGCAAAAACCACGCAAGCCAAATTGAAAAAACTTTCGGCTTTCTTCATGGATTTCAAACTTGCACCACGCTTGGTTGATAAGCTCACACGTGACATGCGCGAGCTTTTGAAAAGCATACGTGATCAAGAACGCGCTGTGATGCGTTTTTGTGTCGCGAAATCTAAAATGCCACGCCGCACATTCATCAAAAGTTTCCCAGGCAATGAAACAGACCTTAAATGGTTAGAGCAACACCTGAAAGCCAAAGATGATTACGTTGAACGCTTAAATTTCTACAAAGTGGACATTCTGCGCGCACAACGTCGACTGATTGAAATCGAAGAAGCCTCAACGATTAATTTAAAACAAATCAAAGACATCAATCGTCGCATGTCGATTGGCGAAGCCAAAGCCCGCCGCGCGAAAAAAGAAATGGTTGAAGCGAACTTGCGTCTTGTGATTTCAATCGCGAAAAAATACACGAACCGCGGTTTGCAATTCTTAGATTTGATCCAAGAAGGTAACATCGGCTTGATGAAAGCGGTGGATAAATTCGAATACCGTCGTGGTTATAAATTCTCGACGTATGCGACCTGGTGGATTCGCCAAGCGATCACACGCTCGATTGCCGACCAAGCGCGCACGATTCGTATTCCTGTGCATATGATTGAGACCATTAATAAACTCAACCGTATTTCTCGCCAAATCATGCAAGAAACGGGACGCGAGCCGTCTGCCGAAGAATTGTCAAAATACGTGGAATTATCGGAAGATAAAATCCGAAAAATTCTGAAAATCGCCAAAGAGCCGATTTCCATGGAAACACCGATTGGTGATGATGAAGATTCGCATTTAGGTGATTTCATTGAAGACGCCAACTCAATGTCGCCGGTTGACATGGCCACACGTGAAAGCTTAAAAGAAGCCACGACCGACGTTTTAGAAACACTGACACCGCGTGAAGCCAAAGTTTTACGCATGCGATTTGGTATTGGCATGAACACAGACCACACACTGGAAGAGGTGGGTAAACAATTTGACGTGACACGTGAGCGTATCCGCCAGATCGAAGCCAAAGCCTTACGTAAACTTCGCCACCCTAGCCGCGCTGAATTTTTGCGCACTTTTATGGATGATTTTGAAGACGAAATGACCTAGGCCAAATCCAAAAAAGCCGGCTCAACGCCGGCTTTTTTTTGCCCGCCAAGCTAGAAACGCCCCTCAACCACCGAAATCTTCTGCCCGGCGACAATATAATGCGCTGCCAAATCCACCTCGACGGCGTGCAAGAGTTCGCGCAAACGGCGAGTTAAGCGAACATCGGCTTGGCTAGGCCTTGTGTCACCTGAAAGATGATTGTGAGCTATGACCAAGGTCGCGGCATTGTTGAGCAAAGCGAAACGCAAAACTTCGCGCGGGTAGACCATGCTCTGGCGCAAGCTGCCCCAAAACAAATGCTCGGCCGCCAAGCATCGCCCATCGAGCCCAAAGGCAATGCTGACAAAGCTCTCACGAGACTGTTCATGAAACGTTTTACAAAGGTAAGTATGCAATTGCTGTGTATCAGACAGACGCAGGCCCACCGCCGATGGTACGATCATCATAATATGCAAAAGGAAATAAAGAGGTGTATGCCAAGATGGTATCAAAACCGTGCAGAACCGCCAAGCAGCGTGTATGATAAACCTCAAATTAAAGGTAGTACCATGAATCCACAAGACAAAAACGATAAAACCGATTTTGGCTTTGAAAACGTGAGCCCAGAAGAGAAAACCGAGCGCGTACGAGGCGTATTTGCCTCAGTCGCGGCCAAGTACGACATCATGAATGATGTGATGTCCGCAGGCCTTCACCGCTTATGGAAACGCAGAGCCGTGCAATGCTCCGGTGTGCGGCAAGGACAAACGGTGCTCGACATTGCCGGTGGCACGGGTGACCTTAGCCTGCTGTACTCAGAACGCGTCGGCCCTAACGGCCAGGTGATCCTGGCTGATATTAATGCGAACATGCTTCAAGAAGGACGCGCGAAAGTCTTAAACCGCGGCAATTGCCACATTCAGTTTGTCCAAGCCAACGCAGAAATTCTGCCCTTCGCCGATAATAGTTTTGACTGCGTCAATATCGCCTTTGGTCTTCGCAACGTGACAGACAAAGCCAAAGCGTTGCGCTCAATGTGCCGCGTACTCAAGCCCGGCGGCAAACTGATTGTATTAGAATTTTCCAAGCCCACTCATAAGTGGATGGAGACGGTGTATGATCAATATTCATTTCACTTAATTCCCAAATTTGGCAAATTGATCACGGGCGATGAAGCAAGCTATCGTTATTTAGTGGAGTCCATTCGCAAACACCCCGATCAAGAAACCCTAAAAAATATGATCACTGACGCAGGTTTCGAGCAAGCTGCTTACGAAAATTTGCAATCGGGCATTGTGGCGATTCACTCCGGAGTCAAGCCCGAATGATGCGCGCTATTTTGCTAAACACCCTAGAACTTGCGGTCAATCGCTACATCAAACTTGATAGTTTTTACCGACAAAAGCTCAAGCGCTTGAGCGGGCGATACCTTGAAGTCGACCTGCAAGATGCGCCAGTCACTTTTTACGTCGGCTTTTATGATGATCGCGTCACCTTTCAGCCAGCGCTTCAAGGCAAAGCCGATGTACGCATACAGGCCACACCGATTAATTTATTACGAGTTCTTACAGAAGACAATGCGCAAGCCCTGTTGAGCAAGCAACGCATCAATATTGAAGGTGACTTTTTACTGGCACAAGCGGTGGGCGAGTTTTTCAAGAGCATTCGCATCGACTGGGCACATTATCTCAAACCTTTTTTAGGCGACGCCATGAACGGTCAAGCCGCTTTACTGAAAACAAAAGCTTGCGAAAGCCTGTCAAACACCCAGCAAAAACTCGACGAAGACCTGCGCGAATACTTACAACACGAACTGGCCGTACTGCCAAACCGAGACGAATTTGAACACTTCAAAACCGCTGTATCACATTTACGCGATAGAGTAGAACGCCTAGAAGTGAAGCAACGATTAGACCATTCAGGTGAAAACGCATGAACAGCATCACTCGATTTTTCCGTATCGGCTATATCATGATGCGCTACCGTGTCGATAGTGTTATGCTCGCCGAAAGCCGTCACATAGGCTTGCGTATTTTGCGCTTTTTAAACCCCTGGTTTTATTTACCGAGCCGGCACAAAGGGCCTGAACGCCTGCGCCTGGCACTAGAAACACTGGGCCCTATTTTTGTAAAATTTGGGCAGATGCTTTCAACGCGCAAAGACATCATCCCTGCCGAATACGCCGCCGCTTTAGCTAAGCTGCAAAACGATGTAAAACCCTTCTCAAGTGAGCTGGCCAAAAAAATCATCAAAAAAAACCTGAACAACACGCCCGAGAATTTATTTAAAAAATTTGATGATAAGCCTTTAGCCTCAGCGTCGATTGCGCAAGTTCACGCGGCCACATTAAAGACCGGCGAAAAAGTGGTCGTTAAAATTTTGCGCCCGAAAGTGAAGCGACAAATTGAAAGCGACATCAAACTACTCCGATTAATGGCCGCGCTCTTTGAGAAGCTACACCCGCACGGCAAGCGCATTCGGCCACGCGATATCGTTGAAGAATTTTCACTCAGCCTCAACGGTGAACTGGACCTTAACCGCGAAGCTGCCAATGCCGCGTTAATTAAACGTAATTTTGAAGGCAACCCGAATATTCACATCCCCTCGATTTACTGGGACTACACTTGCCCCAAAGTGATGGTGATGGAGCGTATCGAAGGTATTCCCGTGTCAGACCATGCTGCGCTTAAAGCACAAGGCAGCGACTTTAAGCGATTGGCCGAACTTGCGCTTGAGCTTTTTTTCACGCAAGTGTTTCGCCACAACTTTTTTCATGCTGACTTACACCCCGGCAATATTTTCATCTCCACTAAACATGTAAATCAATACATCTTAGTGGATTTTGGTATTGCAGGTTCTTTAGCCGAACAAGACCGACGCTACATTGCGGAAAACATGCTCGCTTTTTTCAAACGTGATTATCACCGTGTTGCTAAACTTCACATCGATGCGGGCTGGGTAGACCCACACACTCGCGTGTTTGAATTAGAAGCAGCGATTCGCGCGGTGTCCGAGCCCGTGTTTCAAAAAACCCTAAAAGACATCTCCATGGGCCAACTCTTGGTTCGATTGTTTCGCATTGCACGCGAATTCAATATGAACATCCAACCCCAACTGGTCTTGCTGCAAAAAACCTTGCTCAATATTGAGGGGCTAGGTCGCGATCTTTACCCCGAGTTGGATCTCTGGGCCACCGCAAAACCTTTTTTAGAAAAATGGATGCGCGATCAATTTGGCCCCAAAGCGATGCTCAAAAAATTAAAAGATCAGCTACCTTATATCATCGAGAAGCTGCCTGAGCTGCCAGACCTTATTTACCACGCGTTAAAAGAAGCCTCCACAGCAAAATCTAAAGAAGACCCGCACTGAAGCCTCCGGTTTTCTTGGGCTTCGCTTTATGGCGGGCTTCCATGCCTTTAAGATAATTTTAAGCTTTCCCTGGTACAGTACCGTCGAAACAAGGTCTCAAAGAAGGCCTCGAAATAATAACAACAAGAGAGGTCTACCATGGCACGAACGTCGCTTAAAAGGCGCGCACTTAGCGACGCCACCAATAAAACAGCCTTGGCTGTAAATAACACCGGCGACACTTTGAAACCCAACCCCCCACGGTCCTCAACACGCGTGACTCTTAGTACGCTATCATCGACATCGAGAGTACAGCTCGCGAAAAAGGCCGAAGGCTCACCCCTCCCACGAGCTGATCAGGCTACCGAGGACTTACCCTCAACAACAAAAAGCCCAAATATAAGGACGAAACCAGACCCTCTCGCCCTTAGAAAAACAGGCGGAGCTCAAAAAACCCGGCCACCACGAAACAAACTGGCGCGCAACCCTCACTCAATAGCCCAGCTTGCAAAAGCTGCTGAAGGCGTGCCGGATGTTCCCTCCACCGGAACATTAAAAGAAATAATTTCAGGTCTAGCTGATCTCAATCTAGGCTGCGATGAGCCAGAACTTCTGTCGCTAGAAAACCAGGAAGGAACAGAAACCGATACAGAAACCGATGTGGTGACGAGCGATACAGACCAAGACTCCGACGCGTCGATGAGCATAGGTAATAACCACCCTAACGAGTGCCCGACGGATTCTGATGCTGACGACATCCCAAGCGATGACGATGACGATGACGATGACGATGACGATGACGATGACGATGACGATGCGCTGCTTTTTTTTACGCCAGAACAGGGCCACAGAACCCCTCACTCAGATGACTCAGAAGCGTTTGAAAGCGATGATGAAGACAGTGATTCAGATGAGTTTGAAAGCGATGGTACAGATACTTCACGCTCCCCATCACCTCCTACGCTGTAAGCAAAACCAAAAAGTCAGGTACAGCCTGGCTTTTTATTCATGATGGGGGTTTTTGACTCGGGGTTGGCGGGTAATCGCCTAGAATGACAAGCGTCCTATCCCCGCGTAACGATTTAGGGCCAGGGGGTGGAGCTGACGCAGGTGGAGCTGACGCAGGTGAAGCTGACGCAGGCTTGAAAAACTGCTGCTGCGCTGAACCAGGACAGCGAGCCCTTCTCTCTGCAAGCAGGCTTTCGACGACCCCTTTCAGAGGAGCTTTGGCGCCCTCTGGCTTCCTAGGTAAGTTGTTTATTTCAGCGCTCCATTCTCCTAGCTGCACTAGGGGAAGCCTGCTTCCTGCGCCCAGTGTTTTGAGGACGTCTTTTGGAGGAAAGGGGCGAAGGAAATCTGGTCGAAAATCTCTTCTGGTATCAGTACTTGGAGGGGTGGGTATATCGCTAGAAGTGGTGGTGCGTGATTTTGTTGACTGCCCGCTGTGAGTATCAGATGAGTCTGAGGGGCGTCTTCCATCAGGGCTATCCGGCAGCACTCGGAACACAGTGGTTTGTATTCTCCTGCCTCCCTTGCATTGGCCAAGAAAGCGTTCAGGATGATTGCGAGCATATTTGACGAGTGCAAACAAACCTCCCCCTGTCGCAAGAAAGGCGAGAAAAGCCAGAATAGCAACGGCCCCACTTGCCAGTGGAGGCCTCACTAACGTTAACTTGAATAGGGTGGATGCAGCGCCACCATGGTTGTCGGTCACATCCAACACGAGCCACCATACGCCAGGAGGGGTAGCACTTGTGGTGCTCAATGTATTGTCAATCGGATCAAAGTTGAAGTCTGCTGAGCTGGTGCCATTACGCACTGCTAGGGAGGCCGACATATTATCTTCTTCATCAGGGTCAAAAAAATGATCCGTTATATTTAGAGGAAAAAAGTTTACTCCTGTAGGCGCGACAATATCTGGAACTGGCTCGCGTAGCACAGGGGAATGGTTAACACGTATTCCAGACAATTTGACCGAAGCAGAAACCGGCGGGCTGATCCTATCTGTGGCAGCTACGACAAACGTTGTGCTTGTCACTTGGTAAACGCCAGGTTGGAAGGTCACGCTAGGCTGTGAACCTGGTTCGCCCTCGTATGTCCAAGTCCGAGTCAATGGATCCCTAGTGATATTTTGCTTTAAGGAAAAGGTAAGGGTGCCACTACCATCGTTTGGCTCAAGTCGGTAGGTAATTTTTACTTCTCTATCCGTGCTGGAAACAGCAACAGGCAGCGGCAACGGCTCGCCTTCCAGATAATCTAATCCGCTATCAGGTGATTGAATCGTTAAACCGGGGGCGACTATTACGTTTATAGGAATTTCAGCGCGGCCACCAGATGTATTGCTACCAATAAGCGTGAAGGCAACCGTCGAACTATTAGCAGTTGCGTGAAATTCCATTACGGAAGCGTTATAGATTACCCATCCTGGTACGCTGCTGGCGCTTAGTGAGACAGGGAGGCTTGAGCTGAAAAAACTACCCGGTGTAAGAGACAGGCTGCTTGGCACGCCCATAATGACACTAAGGGTAACACTAGAAACTTGTCGGAAAACGGCGGCAGGCACTGGGTTAAATGTTATGGGGGTTGTAGCGCTTGCTCCTGCGAGGTCTGTTGCTTGCCATAGTACTATTTTGGGGGTTTGTCCTACTGTGCCGCTGACAGTGGGCCCATTTGGATTAAATGTGAATGTATCTGAGGGTTGCCCATTGGGATCTAAAAGTTGATAACCGAGCGTGTCTTCTGGATCAGGATCGATAAATACTGTCCAGGGAAGGGGAAGTGGTAACGTAAATGTCGTGTTAGGCAGTACTTGAATCTGCCTATCGAGATCAGGGCTTAATACGACAGGAGGATGGTTTTGCTTTCCCGTGATTTCTAAAAATTCATAACCGTTTGGGGTTATTGCGACAACTAATGTTCCTATTTGCGCAGCTGCGCTTGCTTGAATGCTTGTCAATGTCGAGCTGATCTTTGCTGCGCTTCTAGTGTCTAGCACAGTGATGCCTGGGGTGCCCACTAGAAAAATATTGTGCGGGAAAGCGAGAAAGCTTGTTGCAGCATAAGCACGATGCCAGGCAATAAGCGTAAGTCCGCTACCTGGTAGTGCAACAAAGCGTAGTAATCCATCCCTTCTAGAAAGAACATATAATTGGTCACCCCTGACGAATGCCATGTCATTGATATCAGTCGTGCTATCTGTCCCACCATGCGAAATGAGGGAAAAATCAGGGGCAATCTCAAACGTTTCTATGCCTGAAAACTGTGTTCCCACATATACCATCGGTGAGCAAACAGCAAGGTGGGTGACACTGTCTGACAAGGTTTGCTGGGCCACAATGTGTGGATTAAGCGGATCTTGGACGATGGCAAAACCCGCTGTGCCAAGGGCTACATACACCGTGGAATCTTGCACTTCAATGGCTTTAATACCCGCGCCGAGATTGAGTGAAGAAACTTCGGTGTAATCTCCTTTGCTTAGCGTGATCAATTTGCCTTGTGCTGTGCCAACAAAAATATAGTCATCATTTGTCGCGAGTGCTGTTGGCGTAGAAGTGAAAGCAACTATCCGCTCAGTTGTAACGCTGTAACCCGAACCCGCATGGATGGTTTGTACGACTAAGCCTTGTGGCGTTAACGCTAAAATTTCGGTTGGCGAAGCTAAGGCAAGCTTTGATATTTCAGCTGGCGCATTGGCTTGCCCTAAAGGCGCCAGGCTAAGAGGTACGGTATTTACACTAAGGGTAAAGTTTGTGCTTGCGCTGCCATGGGTGCCCAGAGCCCTAAGCTTTACGAACACAGGTCCTGTAGTTGCGGGATCTCTGAAATCGCACAAAAAACTTTGATTGCCTGGAAAATATTGCAAAGGCGGGCCAATTAAATTCAGCGCCCCATGCTTTGCATCAACAGCAGAAGCAAAAATTTCAAGTGGGTTTGGATCAGTAGGAGCTGGGTTAAACAATCCTTTTGGTAAGCTGAAGCTGTTTCGGTTAAGTAAATAGGTTGTAGCTCGTGGGACAGTACCGTTTAGCGTAATCGCAGAATATACTTTCATTACGCCAAAGAGCTCGGGGTTAGTTCCACCATCGCTTACGGTAGCATTAACACTAGACGGTTGGTGTCCCTCAGGCGTATAGGTAAGCGCACTGAGTGCCGCGGTAATATTTTCTGACCCTCCGGATAAGGTGAGTACACCTGAAGTTGCATTATAGAGGTGGTGGTTCAAACCACCTGCTGTAGGATCTAAGACAAGCCTGGCAAAGAGCGTTGCATTTGGTATTAGGCTTGTAATGGATATTGGACCTAAAGGAACAGCTTCTCCAGGTGTTTTGTACAGGGTTTTGTCGAGTCCTGTCGCAGACAGCGAGGGTTCTACCCTAAGATGAAAGGTTAACGTTTGATTACCTGGTGCTCTGAACGAAACTTGATGCCCACCTACAGCTATATTCGTTGCATTGACTAAGAGCTTGCTATCTAGATCGACTACCAAGATCCCACCTCTATCAGCTGCTATGGCCACTAGGTTTCTTGTGCCATTTTGATTCGTAGCAGCAACAGACCAAACTGTTGTGTCAGATGGGATGTTATCGATAGGGATGGGGGAGCTCGGTTCTTGAAAGTTGATGACTTGTACATTAGTACGGTCTGCTACCAGCAATCTAGGGCCGCTCATGGTCGCAGCCTCAGATAATCCGCCAGGCGCATTTTCTATCGTGGTGAGCAGAGTACTGTTGCCAGTTTCTGCATTTGCTAGGAGGATCTGTGTGCCCGCCCCTCGGTCTGCGACGCCAAGAAGGGCATTGCCATCAGGTAAAAGTGTGGCCGTCACTTCGTGTGCAAAGCCGCCAGCACCACTGGGGACAAAACCCGTTTGAATCAGGGTGTTGTCTGTGGGAGAAACGTGAAAAAACTGCGTGCCGAGGTTAGTGGCAACAAACACTTGTGAGCCTCCCGCTGTAGCAACACCAGAGTTAGAGAATCCGCTCGGCGCAGGATGGCTTGCAATTATTTCGGGGTGCTCGGGACTTGTGACATCCACTAACAGAGTTCTTGTTGCGGTAACGACGGCGATCACCCCTGGAGATAAGACAGCCACACGTCTTGTATTTTCGCCAGCTAAAGGGAGTACGCCAATAACTGAATGCGAGGGTGTAAATCGAACGATTTGGAATCCGCCTGCCTGAGCAGCAAAGTAACCATATTCTCCTGACTCAGAAATGGCAAGAGCGTTACCTCGTGCATTTCCCATTAAAGGAAGATAAAAGGTTGTATTAGTGTTGGGGTTAAACTCCCAAAAGCCGGCATAGTCGGCGACGACAACAGAAGAGCCCCTCCAGGCAACCCCCTGAGCGGCACTGCCAGAAGGGCCTTGTGGGCTTGGTGCCCCAGCAATGACATTAGGCGCAAGGCGTACTTGAACCCAGCTTGGGAGAGGCTTGCCGTCTACAGTGATTTCAACCTCCGTTGTATTACCTGCATTCAAGCCCTTAACAAGGTCAAACCTTAGCTTAAGAGGCACACCAACATAGGCGGTTTGGTTTGTGATGCTCGAAGTACCTAAGGTGTTGTCACTGAGTGATAATGGCTTGCGGTGAGCAGCCCTGCGGAGATTTTCTGCTTCTTGAATTTCGGCATCACTTGCTTCTTCTGCATCTACGAACGCGTCAGATTCGGCTTGTTGAAAGGGAATGAGACTTGGTGGATTTACGGGTGGAATACTGGCGGTTGCTGCGTGGGCAAGGGCTTGCAAAGTGTGGAGATGGGGATCATCCCTAGGCGTTAGCGAGGTTGAGGTATCATTCGAAGTACGTTTTGATTTTCCTGAATTGAGAAATGCCCCCAAAAAACTACTGAAATACCCAAGGGCAAGGACGGAGCCCACGCTTAAAAAAGCGGCGCTCCCTGCTTTAAAATACGTTAAAAACCTTCTCTTATTCCTCTTGTCCATAGGAGGGGTACCACCAGAATTTATTTACTACGATAGTTGGCTCGATAGTGTGTTTCTACGATATCTGTGCAGTTTAAATTATAAGCCTAATGTTTATTTTGAGCAAATGTGCTTTCATTTTCTAACGCGCCAGCACAGCGCTTCAAAAGCGTATCTCTAGCCTCTACGAGCCTGAGAAACGTCTCTGTACAGTCGGGTGTTTCACACTTATCAGGATGAAAAAAGCGCGCTTTTTGCCGGAAGGCTTGAGTTGTAGTACCTGCGCAATCGGAGGGAGTTTCTTGGCCGGAAATACCGAGAAGTTTTTGTGCTGCCTGAATCTTTTCTGATTGAGTTTTGCCTTGAGCATATTGTGTAAATAGTGTTTGGATCATATTGTAGATCACGCTGAAACACAGTGTGTAATTTGCTGCATGAACGGCATACTGAGCAAAAAAGTTTGTCATCGACGACGGGGATACTAGCTTGTTGATTAATTTTGTCGTGCAATGGTTTAGGATTTCTGTTCCCAAAAACGCGAGTAACAGAGGAAGAGAAAACCCATTCGCTAGAGTCAGCAGGCCAAACATAACCATCTGTTTTAAGAGCGATTGGTGAGCAAGAAAATTTTCTTCATCTTGATGTGCGTCAAATTGATGCTGCCTGGGAAGGATGCGATTAATTGTTTTTAGTACGCCATTCAATGCCGTATTTAATAGAAGAAGAAGAGGCCATTGCAATAAAAAATACTGAGAAATGTATTCAAGGCCAATGAGCGCAGGCGAAGCAAAGATACGCGCAAAAGAAGAAAATAAGTAGAGATGCAGTATTGTGCTGATGGTTCCTGCGACCCTTTTGACTGTTTGCCGTTGTTGGGATGTTAATCCATCTCCAGTTTTGGTATGAGTTTGAGCGGGATAAACGCGATCGAAGCAAGTCGCGGTCAACACATGCACAGGATGAGCCGTAAAAAAAGCAGCAAGACGGCCACAAAAGCGTGTTCGCCAGGAAAACCTTGAAAATAACTGTTGTTCTGCCTGGGCCACCTTTGCGCGAATCTCATTTAATTGGCGTATTTTTTCGGCGAGATCCCCCGCGGATGAAAACAGTTCTTGCGCCACTGTTTGCCAATCGAGCTGGCGTAGCATGGCTTCTAAAATAGCAAACTTGGCCTGATAAAGCTCATAAAGTTCGCATGGGTCGAGGCCATGGCTTGCTGCTTCTGTTAGTTTATGCAGCCAGCGTGTTAGTACGATAATTTGTCGTGATAGACGAGCTAGCTGAAGACGCTCATTTTGTTCGAACTGCAACAGGCTCTTTTCAATACAGGCCGCTCTGTGTGTTGCAGTAATAGAATCCAAAGCGATGAGTCGTTCAATCTCTTGACGAGTAAGATATTGAGCGCAAAGTTTATAATAATGACGCATCGCAGCAAGGCTTAAATTTGCGTTACCTATAGGCGGACTGGGTATGCCGAGACGCCTACGGGCTGTTTGGTCAAGGCGGTGTTTTTCGTAGAATACGACAAATGCAGCTATTGTTTCTTCTGTCGACAAAACGTTTGTGTAGGATGCGGGTTTTTTTAGCCCGTGAAGCTGCCTGAGTCGTTTCAATAACTCAAATGCTAAGCCCAAGATTTCGTCAAAAGAAGCCTGTGTTGTTATGTTAGTGGTCGATAAATGGGAGAGAAGTTTTTTTCCATCCAGAGAGTTTTCTTGATCAAAAATCATGACGACATAGCATGCCATCCTGCTGACCAACTCGATAAAATATTGTTGCTGAAATACGGGCGCTGAGTTTTTTGTTTGAATTAGCAAGAAAGAAATTTTTTCTGTTTCAAGCTCGGCAAAAATTTTGAGTGGTGGATAAACGCTTGCTAATTCAAGCAGGCGAGATAAAAAGCGCCCCGAAGCACTCATGCCTTCTTGAGGAAGTAATGGATTGTTAACAAGCATAATGTTCCAACCACACTCTTGACATCCAAACCTCCCCAAAGGAAGGTGACTCCTGAAAGTCCTCGCGGACTTTACCTAAGCAATCAATCCCATCTCTTTAACAGCCGCATGCTCTTGGCGCAACTCTTCCAAGGTCTTCTCAAGCTTTTCGCTCAAGAAAGCATCATGCGCCAAGCCTTCAACGACTTGCAGCTTGCCACCCACCGTGCGGCACGGGAATGAATAAATCAAACCTTTGTCCACACCGTATTCACCTTCTGAACATTTGCACACAGAAAACCAATCATCGCCTTTCGTATCGTGGACCAAGTTATACACTGTATCAACCACCGCATTCGCAGCCGATGCCGCTGAGGATGCACCGCGCGCTTTAATCACCGCCGCACCGCGTTGCTGAACCGTTTGGATAAATTCATTTTTCAACCAAGCCTCATCGCTGATCATATCGGTGACAGGCTTGCCTTTGATCGTGGCATTTTCAAAGTCTGGCACCTGTGTGGCCGAATGGTTACCCCAGATCGTCACGTGTTGCACATCGGCCACATCCACACCGGCTTTTTCAGCCAGCTGCGCCACAGCACGATTATGATCCAACATAGTCATCGCGTAAAAACGATCGCGTGGAATATCCGAGGCATTGTGCATCGCAATCAAGGCATTCGTGTTGCACGGGTTGCCGACCACCAAGACGCGCACATCTTTCGCTGCATTGTCGTTAATCGCTTTGCCTTGCACAGTGAACACACCGCCGTTAACTTTCAATAAATCAGAACGCTCCATGCCTTGCTTGCGCGGCACAGCGCCTACGCACAAGACCCAGTTCGCATCTTTCATCGCTTCATTCACATCGGCTGTGCACACCACGTCTTTTAATAATGGAAACGCGCAATCTTGCAACTCCATCTTCACGCCTTCCAATGAAGGCAGCGCGGCTTCAAGCTCTAAAAGCTGCAAGCGAACCGTGGTATCAGCGCCAAACATTTGGCCCGAAGCAATACGAAAAATTAAAGCATAACCAATTTGGCCTGCAGCACCTGTGATAGCAACATTAACATGCTTTGACATGAAGAACTCCTTACTATTTTCTTGGGCAGTAGTGTACAGTAGCCCACTGCATAAATCGACCTTTTAGGGCATAATACGCCAATGAAACCACCCCTGTCACTCTACATTCACATTCCCTGGTGCATTCGCAAATGCCCCTATTGCGACTTCAACTCACACCAAGTGCGAGGCGAACTCGATGAAACACATTACATCGATACTCTGCTCAAGGATTTCGACCAGCATTTGCCTGAAATCGAAAATCGCAAACTGCACAGTGTATTCATCGGCGGGGGCACACCTAGCCTGTTTAAACCCGAAAGTTTCGCGCGATTGTTTGATGGGCTCGCCCAGCGTGTAAGCTTTGAGAACCCAAACAGTGAAATCACACTCGAAGCCAACCCCGGCACCTTTGAGCAGGCGCGTTTTCAAGGTTATCGTGAAGCGGGCATCAACCGCCTATCGATTGGCGTGCAAAGTTTTCAAAACGATAAGCTCAAACGCTTGGGACGCATTCATGAAGGCGACGAAGCCAGACGTGCGATTGATGGGGCGATTAACGCCGGTTTTCAACACCTCAATATTGATTTAATGCACGGTTTGCCCGAGCAATCCATCGACGATGCCCTGTTTGACCTAAACACCGCCTGTGCCTTTGGCACGGATCATCTGTCTTGGTACCAGCTGACACTGGAACCCAACACCGTATTCGCTAAATTTCCACCCACGCTACCAGACGACGACCATTTATGGGCGATTCAAACCGAAGGCTTGGCCTTATTAAACAGCGAGGGCTTTGAGCGCTACGAAATTTCAGCCTACACACGTGGTAATAACCCCAGCCAACATAATTTGAACTACTGGGAGTTTGGTGACTACATCGGCATTGGCGCTGGCGCACACGGCAAGCTCACCACCGAGGCCGGCATTTTTCGCCATCAAAAAAAACGCTCGCCCAAAGATTATTTGGCCGATCAAACCGCGATTAACGTGACCCAGATCGACGAGAGCGAACGGCCTGTGGAGTTTATGATGAATGCCTTGCGCTTAAGCGATGGTGTGCTGCTGTCGACCTTCACCGAACGCACCGGCTTGGCACTTGATGCCTTGGAGCCGGCCTTATCACATGCTCAAAACCAAGGCTGGCTCATAATCAAAGACGGTAAACTTCGCTGCACCGAGCTCGGACAGCGGTTTTTAAACGAGTGCTTAGTGGGATTTATGGCTTAAATCGCTTTCGAAGAGACACAAGATGGCTATAATAGGGTCACCTTATGTTCGGAATAGCTAGTGAGAACCGATACCGTCAGGGCGAAAGTCAACCACCAGACCAAAGCCAGCGCAGAGAAGATATTAAAACAACTCGGGCTGACAATGTCACAGGCCATAAATCTAATGAATTCTAAACAGACCCTACTAGAGAGAACAGGCAGCCACGCTGATTTATTCAAGATGTAAGTTTTTACTTACAGGCCGCTTTGATTTGCGTATAATGCAAAACATTGAACTTGAAATGGACACGCCAATGAAAGCCTTACTACTGATTGCCTCGCTTACACTGCCGACCCTTGCCTTTGCAACGTTTCAAGTCGCTGGCACGGATACGATGCCCGTGCATCAAGGCAACCTAAACACACTGCCCAAAAGCTATCGCGTGAATCCGGCTGTGACTTTGCGCACCCACAAAGGTGAGCTCTACCCACAAGTGCGTGACTACCTTAAAAACCATCGCTGGCAATTGCATTGGACCGCGAAAAAAGATATCGCACTTTTATTAAAAACAGAGATCACAGGCCAAAGCGTACCTGCTGTGCTACACCGTTTATTCGAACATTATCCGAAATTAAAACTCAGCGTGAGCACGAAAAAACGCAGCGTTAGTGTTAAATAAATCGATTAGGCGGCAGGCTTAAAATCAACCGCCTTTAAACGACGTCTGACCGCAAACCACGCACCCAAATACCCCAGTAACACACCGCTTAACAATAAATAGAGGGTGTGTTTGCCATCCATACCACTCAATGAATAAGCACTGCCGTATAAGGTCGCCAAGCGCTCAATCGGTGCGGATAATAATAAAACACCGATATCCACAATAAACCACGCCATGATCGCGCCGGTTAAGCCGTAAATAATCCCGCTGTATAAAAAAGGCAGGCGAATAAAGCGATCGCTGCCGCCTAATAGTTTAATGATGCGGATTTCATCGTGATAGGCTTTGGTGGTTAGTGTGATCGTATTAAACACCACAAAAACGACCGCAATAAAAAACAAAAACATTAAAATGCTCACAAAGCGATGACCAATCGCCATAATCGCATGCAAGCGTTTTAACCAGGTTAAATCCAACTGAGCCATGCTCACACCCGGTAAGTTTTGCAATCGCGAATAGAGCTGTTGCACTTGCCAGGTTTTTTGCAATGCAGGCGAGGGCTCAACGATCAACACGCCCGGCAAAGGGTTTTGCTTTAAGTTTGCCAAGGCCTTCGAAAAACCCGAGTCACGCAAGAAATCTTTCAAGCCTTCTTCGGGTGAAATGTATTGGACAGAGGCCACGGCTTGGTCACGCTCAATACTTTGCTCCAAGCGCGTTAAACTATCGCCCGTCACATCAGGCTGCAAATACAGGCTGACTTGACCAGAGCCTTTTAAGCCATAACTCACCACGGAGACGTTATCTAGCGCCACAAACAAACCCATCGGCAAAGCCAAGGCCACACCAATGACGATAAAAATCGCAATCGAAGATAAAGGCGAGCGACTGAGTTGACCCAAACCATTCATAATTGAGCGAGCGTGAAGCTGCAGTGTGTGTAACCAAGGGGATAAGGTCAGCTTGCGATCAATACTCATGCTAATTGCCCCTCGTGAAGATTTAAACGCCGATAACCCATGGCCTCGACCATCGCATGATCATGCGTGGCGATAATGATGGTGGCGCCTAACTGATTAAATTGCTCGAACATTGTCATCATCTCGCGCGACAAGTCCGGGTCTAAATTGCCCGTGGGCTCATCCGCTAAGATAATCGGCGGCTTGCTCACGATCGCGCGCGCAATGCCCGCACGTTGCTGCTCACCCACTGACAAAGTTTCCGGAAACTGATACGCCTTGCTTAAAAGCCCCACTTTATCCAAAGCCGCATGGGCTCGCTTAGTGACCTCACTGGCCTTATAGCCTGCAATTACCAGGGGTAAAGACACATTCTCCAGCAAGGTACGCTCAGGCAATAAGTGCGCATCTTGAAAAATTAAACCAATCTTCCGGCGCAATAGCGGCACACTTTTAGGGCCAATACGCTCAAAATTCAAACCGTCGACCACCACTTGACCGGCTGAAGGTTTTTCAATCAAGGCGATAAGCTTGAGCAGGGTGCTTTTGCCCGCGCCCGAGTGACCCGTTAAAAACACCATTTCACCCCGCGCAATGTCAAAACCAACATTTAAGAGAGCAGCCTGACCACTCGCGTAACGTTTGGTGACACGGCTAAAATGAATCATACTCGATTGGCTCATAAGCTACCTATACCCAGGATTTCGTCAAAACAAAATTTAACATGCCAACGCCCAAAAACGAAGGGCTGGCTCGATTTTAAATGCCTGGCGTGATAATCTACGCCTCAAATAGAATCATGGCAGGAACGCGCAATGGCCTTTGGCTTTGGTAAACGCCCAAAAGAAACGCCCGAAGAAAAACGCGGCTTGACGAGTCGCCTGCGAGCAGGACTGAGCAAAACTCGAAAGAGCCTAGGCGAAGGCTTAAGCACCTTGCTGCTTGGCCGAAAAGAGCTCGATGAAGATATTTTAGAGCAACTCGAAGAAACCTTGTTGCTCGCCGACATCGGCGTAGATATGACACAGTCCGTGCTTGAACGCTTACGAAAATCACTGGCACGAAAAGCCCTAGATGATGAAAAAGCCTTGCTCCAACAACTGCGAGAAATCTTATTAGAAACACTGGCGCCAGCCAATCAACCACTTGTGATTGAACCCAACCAGAAACCCTTCGTTATCATGATGGTCGGTGTGAACGGTGCTGGCAAAACCACGACCACAGGCAAGCTTGCCAAACAGCTTCAACAACAAGGTCACAGCCTTATGCTGGCTGCCGCCGATACCTTTCGCGCAGCTGCGGTTGAACAACTTCAAGCCTGGGGCGAACGAAACGATGTCTCCGTGGTAGCGCAATCCAGCGGCGCAGACAGTGCGGCTGTGTGCTTTGATGCGCTACACTCAGCCAAAGCTAAAGGCGTCGACATCCTCATTGCTGATACCGCCGGACGATTGCACACACAATCCCATCTGATGGATGAACTCAAAAAAGTGGTGCGCGTGATGCAAAAGGTTGAAGAGACTGCGCCACACGAAGTGTTGTTGATTTTAGATGCCAGCATCGGTCAAAATGCCCTGCAGCAAGCCAAACAATTTTGCCAAGCCGTGAATGTCACCGGTCTTTGCATTACAAAACTCGACGGCACCGCCAAAGGTGGCATTGTCTTCGCCATCGTTCATGAACTTCAGCTGCCCATTCGTTATATCGGCGTTGGCGAAACCATCGACGATCTTCGCGAATTTGACGCAAAAGCCTTTGTGGATGCTTTATTCGAGGTATAGTCCCTTAACCCGCAATTGACAAAATGACGCAAGCTCACTAAAGTTGAATCCCTATTTCATCTAAAAACGGGACGTTGTATGCGACGCTTAATGCTGGCTTTGACTTTTCTACCTGCATTTGCTTTCGCTGAAGCATCAAACATCACGCACGAGACCTTAGATAATGGCTTGAACATTTATATTAAAGTGGTCAAACGCTCGCCCGTCGTGCTCACCCAAGTCTGGTATAAAGTCGGCGGCAGTTACGAGCACAACGGCATTACAGGTATCTCTCATTTGCTTGAGCACCTCATGTTTAGCGGCACAGCAAAATACCCAAATGACACCTTATTCAAAACCATTGCCTCGCTCGGTGGCACAAATAACGCTGGCACTGCAGCCGACTATACCGTTTATTATGAAACCACGCCGACTTCTGCTCTACCTCAGGTTTTCAACCTAGAAGCAGATCGCATGCACAACATAACGTTTAGCAAAGCTAGCTTTAAACGCGAGCTTTCTGTCGTGAAAAACGAAAAGAAAATGCGCATGGACAATGTGCCTAGTGCTCGCCTACTTCAGCTGTTTAATGCTCAAACATTCCTATCCAACCCTTATCACCACATGACGATTGGTTGGCAAAATGACCTGGACCACATGACGCTTGCCGATGCGCAAGCGTGGTATCATCGATTTTACCAACCCAATAATGCCACGCTCGTGGTGGTGGGCGATGTAAAGCCCGAGCACGTTATCGCCTTGGCCAAACAGTATTTTGGCCCTCTAAAGCCTCATACTGTGTTAGAGCCCAAGCCAAGATTGGGGCAAACCCATTTTGCTTTCCGACAAACCACATTGCAGTTACCGATCGAACAACGCGAATTTCTAATGGGCTTCAATGTACCCAATTACGCCCACTTTCAAAAAAAATGGCAGGCTTACGCTTTAGTCGTACTCGCTCAAGCACTGGCAGGCAACTCAAGCGCAATACTGCCTTCAGAACTCGTGAGAAAAATGAAAACGGCGGTCGCTGTCTCCAGCTACTACAACCCTTTCTCCCTGCATAACAGTGCCTTTATCATTTCCGCGGTACCCGCAGAAAACATGAGCTCACCCGAGCTCGTCAAACAAATCGAAACACAACTTGAAATACTCAAGCACAAACCTTTGAGCACAAAACAACTTCAACGGATTAAAATACAAATCAGAGCACAAAAAAGCTACGCACTAGATTCACTCGAACAACAAGCTGAAGAAATCGGCTTGTTAGCCTCCATTAACTTACCGATAGACTTAAGCGAACACTTTGCCGACCACGTTGACCAGGTCACTGCTGCTCAAGTGCAAGCCGTTGCCAAACAGTACATTCGATTCAATGCGGTATCATTAGCTTATCTAGAACCCCTGCCCAAGGAAAAAGCATGAAAAAATTTTATCTCAGCAGCTTTTTCCTTTTAGCAAGCAGCCTTGGTCATGCCAGCATACTCTCGATCAAACATTGGCAGACTAGCGGTGGTACGCCCGTGTATTACACAGATTCTAACGCAGCACCGATGCTTAACATCGTGGTTCAGTTCAACGCAGGCTCGGCTTTTGATAAGCAAAACCCAGGCGTAAGTGCGCTTAGCAACACACTGCTGACCAAAGGCACTGAGAAATTAAGCAACCAAGCCTTTTCAGACGCGGTAGATTCTTTGGGCAGCAGTATCGAAACAAGCTCAGACAAAGAACGCGCCATCATTGCTTTACAAAGCTTGAAGCAAGCCCGTTACTTATCACCCACGCTTACTTTATTCAAGCAGGCTTTATCCAGCCCAGCCTTTAGGCAAACCGATATCGAGATCACCAAACAACAATTTTTAGCCTCATACGCCATGATCCAACAACAAGCTGAATCCAAAGCAGCGCTCGATTTAAGCACAGCACTCTTCAAAGGCACACCGTACGCGCACGATGAGATTGGCACACCTGCATCAATTAAGCGGATTACGCAACAAAATATTCGAACTTTTTACACACAGCATTACACTCAAAAGAATGCAGCTATTTTTATGGTTGGCGATATTAGCGAAAATCAAGCCAAAACGATCAGCAACACTTTACTTTCTGCGCTACCCAAAGGTAAACACCTGGCACCAGCCAAACTCACAGCACCACTACAAGCCCGCCTGATTCATTCTGCCTTTGACAGCAATCAAACGTATATTTACCTTGCCACACGTTTTGACAGCAAAGATCAAAATCGCTACACACTACAGTTAGCCAATTACCTGTTAGGTCAGGGGCCAAATTCTCTACTCTTTGAGCTTGTCCGCGGCAAAGAAGGACTAACGTACACTCCGAGCAGTACCGTAGACCAAACTGCCAACCAGCTGATTTGGATTATTAATTTGCAAACAGCTAACGTAACCACGCAGGCTGCATTAAGACAAACGAAAAAAGCGATGCAACAATTAGCCAGCAAAGGGCCAGACCCACGAGCACTGGCAGCAGCCAAGCAATTCTTAAGCCGGAGCTTACCGCTTCGTTTTACCAGTAACGGCAAAATCCTCAACACGCAGGTTTACTTATATAACCACGCGCTACCACTAAATTACTTTGATCACTACGCGGACAATATCAATAAGGTCACGGCAAATGACATTCAAGCTGTCGCAGCTCGTTACCTCAACCCAAAAAAAATGGTGCTTTTGACATTGGGAGGCCAATAAGCTCATGAATAACGCTATCAATAAAAATTTCAAACAAAACGCCGGGCATTTTTTTGTTCAGGCGCTGCTCATTATTGTCTTTATGGCTTGCGTACTCTTTCCACTCGGTTCATTAAAATCCAGCATTTTTACTGCCGTGGGCGCAAGCACACTCGCAGCCAGCATCGTGATGGCCTTTGCTTTGCCCAAATCACCTGCTGCAGCAGTTCATCGTATATTCGGCGGCTATATCATTGGCATCTTAATCGGCTTGCTGTGGCATGCGGCTTTAATCGCACTAGAAAAACACTCATCACTGCCGCCTCCGCTACCCGTTGATATCTGCGGCGCCCTGGCTGTGGGCATGACCATGATCCTCATGGGTATTTTTGGCTTGCTTCACCCCCCGTCAGTCGGTCTTTCATTGGCCATCGTGATTGGCCCTTGGAGCCACTGGACGATTATTGTGGTGATCGTTGCTGTCATAATCTTATGCCTGATCAAGCATCTTTTGAGAAATTGGTTCATCAATTTACTATGACTGGCCGCTAAAAATCGTTATAATTCGCCCTCATTGACGAGCAGTGGCGTAGCCCGCGTGCTCTAACCAACTCACGTTGGTCTACTTTGATAGCGCAAGGCTATTTTATTACAATTCGTTTTCGGGCCTATAGCTCAGTTGGTTAGAGCAGCGGACTCATAATCCGTTGGTCCAAGGTTCAAGTCCTTGTGGGCCCATATTTTTCAATCAGTTAAACGGCATACAAATT
>PCWT01000067.1 GCA_002796245.1 Gammaproteobacteria bacterium CG11_big_fil_rev_8_21_14_0_20_46_22
AGGAACGGAAGTTCCAGCCTTTAGACAATCCCTTTGGGGCTAAAGTGTTACCGATGTGTCCGGTATAATCTGTAACCTATGTCTCCGGTACAGACCCAATAATTTCAGAGGACCAACGTGGATACGGAGAAAGGTTATATGACCACATTACACGAGATAGGCCAACTTTTTATACGGCAATTGCAGCAGCATCAGCAGGTACCGCGGTTCATGTGGCCCAGCTACGCTCAGCAAACAAACAAACCGAAAGAGCCTTCAAAGAACAAAAACATGAGCGTGATATAAGCGAGTTAACTCGCCAAGCAGAGCTAGCGATAGCAAGCTACCGATACTACGATGCCAGCGAATATTATCGGACAATTTGTGAGGCCATACTGCCTCAACCAACTCAAATGAATAGTTTAAGCGATGTTGATCGTTTAAAGCTTGAAGCAACTGTCTTTAATGGCGTTGTTATGCTACTTCAAATCAATCAACCAGCACAGGCTATGGCGCTTTTTTCTAGGTACTTTGGGACAACACCTCCACCCAAGAGTAAAGATCTATTGAATATTTACGCAAGCTTACTTCTATTAACACCGAGCAAAATCTCTGAAAAATCAGCCCACAACCCGATATTGCTTCTTGATAATAGAGGTGGGGAGCCAAGACTGATGGAAAGAAGTGCTACCTTCAAGCTTGCTTCAGATTGTTTAAGCGCCTCTTTTGCGCTGGATAGCTCTCAAACGGCTATCAAAGTATTGTTCTGGTTCATCACGAACAACCAAAAGAAAGTCGCCCAACTAATTGGCGATGAAAAACCCTTCTCGATTCAAAATGGCGAGTTAGATTTACCCCATTTTTTACCCTTTAAAACACTAGGATCGAGCCTTCGCTTTGTGGGCTTTTATGTTTTAGCAAAAACTTACCAAAATTTGTTTAGCAACAAGTCGGAAACAACCGATCAGCGCTTATATTTAGAAAACGCCATCACCTGCATGGAGGCGGCCAGACTCATTTTGCCCAATAACACAGCTTTCATAACCGAGCATATTGCACTATTAGAAGAAGTGATGAGACTCTACACAACTATACGCAGACAAGAGTGGGAGCCTCCAGCAAACGTCACATTAATTGAAGTTGACAAGGATGCCACAAGGAAAGCTCAAGAAAAACAAGCCGAATCAAAGCACCCCAAAAGACCACAGCCTGTCATAAAAGAAGTTAAGAAATCGCTAACGCAAAGCGAATGTGTCAAGGCCATTGAAAAACTAAGGGCTAAAATCGATCGTCTGAAGGCAATGATCGATATAAGCTCAGAGCCAGGGCCTCTGCCTCAGCCCCGAGCTTAGATAGGCCTAAATTCAGGGTGAGCTTGTAAAGTGAAGTTAGCCTGTACACGCTCTTCATCATGGAATTTATGCAATAATTTAGATGGAAAGTGTGAGTTTTCTTGCTCGAAACAAGCAGGCAATAAATTCGTCTGTATCAAGGTGTCAACAAATTGAACGGCTGCGTTTAATCCTACATTTATCCAACGATCACGTATTGCGGACCGAAAAAGTGCCATCTGTGCCAAAACTTTTTGGTACTGATCTTCAAGCCTCGCTTTTTCATTTTCCAATAACTCAGCATCAATGTGTCGACTAAATCGCGAGTTGGAGTTTACAAGCGGTATAAAATTTCCTGAATTTGGATGCGATCGCCTAAAATCAAGAAGCTGTTGAGACAACCCTGCAAAACCCCAACGATCTTCGATCGTTTTGTTAAGTGCGTTGGCATTAATGCCCAATAAATTTTCAAGCTGCACAACCAGTTTCTTGCTTTCAGAAAAGGCCAAGTCGTCGCGCCCCGTCAAAAAATAAAGATGAATCAGTTGAGCCTGCGCAGGCCAATCATCAGAATTTCTCACAAGCTCCTTTAAAATCATTTCTGCCAAATAGGTTCGATCCTGCTGAATAAACGCTTGTACTTTATAAAAAAGCGTATTCCTATCACCGGGCAGTGCAGCCAATACCTGATCACATTTGCTAAGCAAATCTCTCATTCGACTCTCACTAAAGAAAAACGCAAGTTCTACCTGATCTCGAGCCTGCCTTAGAGAGAGATTATCAGGATCCTGAGAAATAGCATGATCATATTTCAAGCGAGATTGCGTGTACTTGCCCTGGATTGCCAAAATTCTGGCGTTCTGTATTTCGGCCTGCCGCCCTGCAAACTTATATCGCCTGCGCAGCAGGTAACCCAGTCCTATACCAACCCCAACCCCACCAAACACTATCGCGACTTTACCCAAGGTTCCAATAGTGCCCCAAACAGCAACCGCTTTTGCACCTCCGCTGACAAAAGCCGCCTTAACCACAGGAAATTTCATGGCCGCCATGGCGGTCATGCTCATAATACTCAGTGTTGCTGATAAATCACGAACCATCAAAGAATACGCTGTTTCAGAACGCAAGTTCCCATTTTGATCAAACGCACTTACCAAAGAAGAAATATAACTAACCGCAAGAGAAGTGATATGTAGCGCCGCAAATGGTCCGGTTAATAAAGGTAAATCTGCTGCCCCACCAAAAATCCAGGCTCCAAGCTCAAAAGCAAAAGGCGTTACGGGTAAACACAAACACTCACCTACATCAGCAAATCTCTTTAAAAGGCCTGTGTTTTCAATCCAATTAAGTTCTCTGAGCAAATGGAAAAACTGAAAAAAAGCCTTGCATAACTTAGGCACGTCCGTTAATTTTCGCTTGAGTGCATCACTGAGTTGGGCAAACCAAGCGCTCTTCTCTGAAGGGTCTATCACGCCCAGCGCAACAGCCAAACTATGGCTCATAGCAACTGGCAAACAACTTAACAGCTCCTCGCCTATGAGCTCATAAATAACACAGTAAGTTTTTGCTAGCGTTTGACTGGCCTGCGAGTATTCGCCTGACTTGGTACGACTTACAGCATTAACATGACGCGCAAATTGAAGTAATAGCTTTGAGAAAACCTCTATAAGAAAGCCGCTAAACTGTTGCCACTGATAAGTGCCCAAGGCCTGTTGAGCCTCACTAAATTCATTTTCCCCAATCTTCCCTTCCTTTAGAAGCGCTTCTAAATGCAGCTTAGCCTCATCAATGAAACCATTTTTACTTAAAAAGTTAATGTACACTAAATTAAGCTTGAAGTTTTCCTCATGGCTTTTAACTAAGCTTTGAGCAAACAACCGGCCACCCTCTACATCATTGAGCTGTCCATAAAGCTCCAAGATGGTAAATAGCTCCTGAGATAAGGAGTGGACGCCCAGGTCGATAACCTTCTTATGGCATGCGATCGCAGCCTGCATACCGGCTCTAGTTTTATCACACCTAAGAAGAAAGTCTGCCTTCATTATATAAGCTTCGCCCAGCTTCCTCTTATCTTGCCTTGTTAGTGTTTGCTCACCTATTTTGGATGCTTGTTGCTCAAGCTGCTGGCAAAGCGAATTAATTTCCTGGTTGGCGCTAAGAATAGCGGCCGCATCACTCCCCATTAATACAATTCGGGCGCGCACTATTTTGGCGGTAAAATTTTCTTCATCCATTGCCGTCAACTCACCCGCTAACGCTAAACAACGGCGCTCATAGTAGGCACTGTCTGGCGCAAGGTTTTGATTTTTTGCCTGGCCATATAACTGGTATAACGCGATGATCGAGGCTTCAGCCAAGGCTTTCATGGTTCCATCGCTAGGCAAGTGCTCATTGGTTCTAGATTTAGCCCAATCATAAAGTGCCACGATCTCACCCGGCAGATCTTGTTCTTGATTAATTTTCAGCAGACCATGAAAAGCACTGTCTCTTAACTCATGTAAACTACTGCTTGTAGGATTATTTTCTAACGCCCGATCTACCTTAGATAAAATCTCATTTAGCTGCTTTCTCTCCGCATTATAATCATACCTGCCTGAATTAATTTTAGCGTAACTGAAGCAAAGCTGTAGATCAGGAGAGCTGATACTACCCTCAGCTAATTTTTCAAAATACTGACGAGATAACTCCCAACTTTTTTTAACCTCAGCTTGCAATGCTTTGTTATCAACATCGTCTGTTTTGGAAAGAACCTGAGCCCATTTAGCGTAGGCAACTGCAAGCCCAAGGCTTGTATCATCAGAAGCACCCAAAAGCGACTCTGCCGCCTCATAATAGTGAATACTGAGGTCACACTGCCCCCCTTGAGAAGCATAAGAAGCCAAGCTTTTGGCTGATGAGACCATAAAATCACGAAGCTCATCAGATTTTTCTTCTACCTTTGCTGCTGCTTGATAATCTTCAGCAAGCTTTTCAAAGCTTTCTGCTACGATCGTTTTCGACGAAGAAGCCAAACCGCAAATCCCCATCTGAAGCTTATCAATCAGCGTCAAATGATCGATTGACTGAAAAAGCTGATACGCATGAGTGAATTTATCTGCGTCATTATCTTCTACTGCCACATTATACTGAGCATTCGCGAGCAGCTTTTGGTAGGCACGTGGCGCTTTGACAGAGGGAGACATACATTCAAACCGTGCTAAGATGGTTCTCGCATCAGTAATTAGTTTATTCGCCTTAAAATCAAAAAAGCAAACCCCATAGAGATCGTTAAGCTTAGCCGAATCGCTACCTTCACCTACACGAATTTTCGCGTATGCCATCAACTCGTCAAAAGTCTTTCCTTGGGTAGAAATTGTTTTCCGAAATAGATGAGAAAAATATTGTTTGTCGAATTCAGCTTGTTGCTTAGGCGTCTTAGCTAAAGTTTTAAGCCCATCAAAAGCCTGAGTCGCAGAAACAGGATCACGACCTTCCTGTATGTGTGCACTCATCAAGTGAACAGAAAAGTTATTGGGCAGCCAATTTTTCAGGTTCGCCACGTATCGCTGCGCATTATTGTAATCCTTAAGATAAATGGCCTGATGTGCTCGTTTAAATACATCATCCAAATAATTTGAGAAAGCTTGCATTGTTTCTGTATTTTCTCCGCGGCTCCATTCTGCGCAAACCCCATACTGCTTTTGTTTGATCGCCCACTGCCTGGCTTGCCAATGGAAGCGCTCCTGGTCGGTTTTTGCATTCTTGACTCTTAAGTCAATATGCTCACCTATATCCCTCGCTCGCGCCTCACAGACATCATCCCAACTGTGCCTGATGTTTGCCACATAACTGAAAAAACCAATCGAATGTTGGGTCGCTGAAACAAGGCCGGCAGCCTTCTTCGCGATCGTCATGTCAGAGCGCTCATCATCTGACAAGGATCGCCAGTGAATATACTCTGATAATTTTCTGATACCCTTATAACCGAAGTAGGCCACCGCAACGGCAGGGGCGGCATATTTAGCCACGGTGGCTAAACCGCTAATCGTTAAATCAACAGCCACCGAGCCTTGAATCGCTGGAGAAAAATACAACATGCCCGAGGCGGTTGTACCTGCCAGGGAAAGGGCGATTTCTCGCTCAGGTTGACCACCATAGCGCCCAAACCCTCGCTCCCGATTGTAATCGACATAAGCGCCCTGTGGCTCATGAGAGCCAAGCTCTGACCTGAGCAAACTTAGATGAGCACGTGTAAAACTGGCATCTTCCGATCGCTGTGAAAAACTCGCCCTTAACGGCAGCGAGGCTCGCACATTAGACAGCACAGCAGAACCTTCATTCGAACCCCTGGATTGATCGCTATAAGCGGGCTCAGCAGCGGAGCTATGATCTAAAATATATTCTCGCTCAGCAGGCCCAAGAAATTGAAGTGAATACTCATCATCAATTGACCCGCTTAAAGCCTCCCTGGGAACCAGCGCATTCGACGAGTGAGCAGGAGCCTGTGTGCGCGATGGCTGTATTCGAGCAGAAATATCAATCGTAACATTAGGAATTGCTAGCTGATTAGGGGTACGATAGGTTGGGCGGAATAACTCCTCAACCAATGGCTTGGCTAGCTCTGCAGCAAGAAACGCTCCGCCAATCATAGTTAGACCAGAACCAATCCTAGCAAAACGATACACCCATGGACCATAGGTAATCGCTCTCGTTAATAAGAAGTTGCTAATAAACTCAACGTGCGGAGAAAGCGCTATCCCCTCTATCAACTTTGTGCCCAAAACCCAATTGACTGTGGTCTTACTAATAGAGAGTCCGAAATCCTGTAAGCGCTCTAAAGAAGAGTCGCTCGGAACCAAACTGCGCCGTTTAGCGTAGTCATCTCGTGCTTCAACAACTTTTTCAATGTGGCCAAATAGTTTAGCTCGCCTCTCCCATACCCTAAAGCTAGCAGTCCGTGCAGCAAGCTGCCGTGCCTGAGAGTCAGAAAAGTGAGCTATCCCTTCCCCCATCTCTTCAAAAAGTACATCTGGCCTGACCGCCTCGCTGACAACAGTGCTAACACGCTCGGCTGTCACTTCACCAGCAATTTCTAAAAATCGGGATTCATCGGATTCTTCTGGTAGAGTCCGTCTTTGAGCTTGAGAGCCTATTAAGCAGAGTAATTGGCGCGTCTCTTGGCTCATTGAAAACGATTGCAATGGCCTGAAAGAAGAGTGTTGATTGCGAAACTCTAAACCCGCCCAAAACAAGGCTTCCTCTCTAGAGCTTAAAGGCTCACCATTCAAAAAAACATCGAAACCTGCGAGACGAATACTTGAGCCATCAGGAATAGAAAATCCCTGAGCCTCAGCAAAACCCCTGATAAAATCTTGTTCTAGCGATCCCCTTTCGTAAGGGAAATATTCGAGAACACCAGTAACCTGATAACATTGCTCTATAGTTTCATCAATTCCTCGAGGCATCAAAACTATCTACCCAATGGTCTTGATACGACGCCTCTTGTGGCCGCCCCTCTCCTCGAAGGTAGGGTTTGAAAAGAGCCAGGGCGAGCACGAAGAAAAATAGCGGGGCCAGACTGAGGCAATACCGTTGGAACAGGCGCTGGAGCAGAGCTCGGCTGAGCTGGCTGTGCAGGAGCAGTTGAAGCAGCAGGTGAAACCGATGTTGTAGGCATGCCTGCCGAAGAAACTGGCGCAGATGAAAAATTGTCTGAGGATCTCACCTGTTGTGATGGGCTCGATGATGAAAAGGGTTGTGTATGTGCCGATGCTACTGATGCACATGGCATTGACACATATGGTTGGCCACTAAACGGACTTCTTGATCTTACTGGCAAGGAGTGAGTGCTATGAAAGCTGATCGGAGATGCCGCGCGCCCTGATGATGCTCGACTAACTGAAGACTCATCCGCAAAACGTATTTGCCTTCCTGGCGAGGGAGTGCGTGCCGAAAGCCTCCCAGGAGATGTCGATCGACTAGCCGGGCGCGGCATAGCTGATGGGGCAGGCACAGTCTGAGAAGACACCACAGGGGACAAACATCCCGGCTTTTCCAGGCGACGGTCAAAATCTTTGATGGCACGAACCAGAAATTCAGGCTTATAGAAAAGAAGTCCTTTCAAGAAATTCGCATAACTGCTATTTCGAGCATGTTTTAAATCTCGCATATGATCTTTTAAACGCTCAAGTATATTCTCAAAGTTAGAGCCTCTCATTGTTTGGCAGAGCCGATCAAAGTCTGCTCTTCTGTCATTTTTATCTTTTGATTTTCTGTCTAAAAAGTCGGATAACGCTTTGAAACAGTTACCCTCGATGGATGGGGCATCAACAAAAGCTGTATCTCTTATTGCTATTGAAGGAGGGTTCATCATTTTACAAAACTCAGCAACCAAGCCTTCGTCAACCACGACGATCCCAATTTCTCTCTGTTTGATAATGATATTTCGTATATGCCCCAAAGCCATGGCTCGTAGTTTTACAAGCAAATCTTCAGACATAATTTTTTGTAAATCTTTAATATCCGTATAAGAAAACTCACCAACCAAGTCAACATGGTCTTTAAAAAGAGATATAGCGTGCTTTACAATTTCATATGCCGGACGAAATCGTTTCTTCTTAAGCTTAAGAGGGTCATTTTTTCCCACGTAAATTAGGCCGTCACATTCAGCATAGTACTCCTTCAATTCTTTGGTGAGCCCATCAAGCCTTACTAAACCAAAAAACAAAGGCAACCAACCAACAATCTCACACAGCGACTCTAAGCTTCCAACGACCTCAAGCAAAAGCTGAGCCTTTCCCAAAAGGCGATAAGCGCGAGTCAATTTCTCATAGCCTACCCCCACTCCGTCTTTTATTCTGTAACAAGCTAATATCCTTTCTGAATTATAATTATTTTTAGTGGTAGAAAGGTATCGTCTCTCCTCCTCACTAAAGCTAACCGGCAGGAAGTCTTCCTTAACCAATGAAACAGATCCAAAAAAAGGATTTAATATAGAAATAATCCGTATTTTTAGCTGACGCTCAACAAGCACCAAATGCTCAAGAACACTACTGAATGCCCTTTTCTTAGCATTAATTTGTTCTGTTATTTCTATTGAGCGCGTAGCCAGTTGAATGACTCTACGGAATTTTCCCGAAGTTATCTGCCTTTCGCAGGCCGATGACTGAGGCTGGTCCCTATTATGGGGAAGGATAATACCTACTCTAACAAAAGGAGGAATCCTGCTCTCAACAAGCTTACCTGTGAATATTTCCATTACTTTTAAAAGATCCGTATAACTTCCTCGATTACAAAAACCATCGCACAATGCTGTAGTCATTAGCCTAAAATATAAATGGGCCACCAATACGACAGGATCACTAATTTCATCTTTATAATACAAATCAGCATACTGCGAAAAATCTGAGTCATTTTTCATATCTTTTTTTATTCTTCCCAAAAAATAGGCTTTAAACCACTCAAGGAAGATATGTGATGCTTGAGATAACCTTAATGAGGAACCAGGGAGCTCAACTTCATGAGTATTAACCTTAACCTTAAAGACCTTAGATAAAACAATCGCAATTTTAACCCACCATATATCCCTTGGTTGTATACCTTGTTGCTTCAAAGCCGGATACTCAATGGCTTGTTTTTCTAGATTATGGTATGTATCTGGAAATACTTCTTTAAGAGAGTCTTGATAATGACGCAGTATCTCTCTATTTAGTGCATGAAGATCTGGATTAAGCAAAACCTTAACCCTGGGTATGGTTTTTCTTATCCCCATATTAATTCCTCCTTTGAGCTTCCAACCAATCTGTTGATGGTGGCAAATGTGAATCCAATAGATTATTGACCGTGTCGCAATCCCTTTTCGCAAAAAAAGACATTAAAGGCAGTTCTTTTTTAATACAGTGATTAACTTCCTTACGGATTACATCCAGACACGCTTGCTTATGTTTATCACCTGTATGGTGAATCCAAGCACCATCCCTGAAGGTTCGCAATAGAAAGCCCTGACTCGATTTAGCAAGATTTTCATAACGTCTACCCACATCCTCTCTTTCTGAGAAAGCAATTGATTTAGACTGGTTTACAAGTAAATCAAGGCTTTTAATAATATCTGGCTGTCTATAATCTTCCATATAAAACAAATACGCGGCCAACCATTTGACATGTTCTAAGCAGTTACTCTGCAATCTATAGTTAGTTCCAGGAGTAGACATGCGCAGCACATTTCCAATAAGTTCAAGACGTTGGGCTCTCGAGAAGGGGACAGATTCTGAGCCTTCAGGTGCTTCTATTGTGATCGTCCCAGTACCCAAAAATGACGTCATCTCAGACATCGGCACATCGGGCTGGCTTGGTGAGGCACTTCTTTTATTTTCAGGGCGGGGCAATGTATAGCAAATCGCTTCCCGGTGATTAAACGCCCACATCCGCGCCAAAACATCAACAAGGTTATTGCGAGCCCTTCGCCAACTCTCCCACATCATTGAACCAAGTTTAGGAACAACAGTATAATCAACAATGTCCTGAAATTTTCTAGGGTTATCACACTCCCTTGACAAAACTTTTCCCCGAAAATTATATTTTTTTTCCTTATCTGCCATCCATTTTTTCGGAAGTTCTTCGTCAGGCCCAAAGACAGTGCGATCAAAACAATCGCTAAAATATTCAAAAGAAGTGATTTCAGCTTGTTCTGTCTCAGGCTTGGAGTTTGGATTAATGGGAAGCGCAACCTTCGTCCTCTCGGGATAATACATAGGCACATAAACCACAGCCACTTGCGCGTACATACTTCTAATTTCTGCCAACAAGTAAACGAAGCGATTAAAACCCTTTTTCCTTGAAGGATAGATTGGAAGAATATCTCTCCTGGCCGTTCTGTTAATCGTGTCGATAAATTCATCGTTACTTTCAGCTTTTACAGCACCTTCAGCGTAATCAGCGATTTTCTGAGCTGTTGTATGCTTCAATAAACTTACATCGCCCAAGGTATCAAAAAGAGCGTCAAATATTCTCATATCAATCGGCAGCCTTAATAGATGATCCAGGCGCCATCGATCAAAAACATCCGCATCACACCGATCTTTAAATTCAGGTAAAATCACACCATTGTCCAAAAGCTCGGAAGAAAAAGCGCATGCCCGAATATCGCACTGAATCATGCCCGTAATTTCATTATTAGAATCAAGCGAAAATTGCACACTCGGTATTCCATCAATTTCACGATCGTTGTAGATTGCATAAAGGCCTGAGATAAGCTGGAAAAACTCAAGGCAGTCTTCAAGCTCCTCTCTAGCGAGTTTATTTCCAGAAAAATACGCCAAAAATTTTTCCCTGATAGCTTTATTCAGTTCAACAAACGCTTCAAGAGAATTTGACTTTATTAGCGCAATGAGATGATCAACAAATGTTTTTTCATAACCCAAATAAAGCAAAAGCACTTGAACACATCTATGAAAAGAGTTCTTAAAACCATACTCAATAGTGGCCGAATCAACCGTAGCCCTAACTATATCTTTATGAATGCTGTATGAAGCTTCTGGTTGTGCCCCAGTCTCATTTTCTCCCGCCATAAATTCCCCCATGCTTTCAAACAATTAAGATAAAAAACCATTAAATAAAACTGCTCGCCTTCCGCCAGGCGGGCTTGATACCTTGATTAATAATAGGCTGAAGTTATGGTGATTATTGTGATCAGCATCCCTGCAGACATCGATTAGAAGCGATGTCTTAAGCCAAACTATTACAAAGAATGCTTAAGGAAAAATTAACGCGCTTAATATTTCCTTAATATTTTTGAGCTAACTTAAGCGCGTCATACATAAAATAATGACTAGAAGCTTGTATCACGGATAAAACCAAGGAGCTTCTATGTCAACATTCAGAGAAAAAGCCCAAACCTTCTTTTTGACGATCAAAGAAATCGTTACTGCAGCTATAAAGTTATCAGCATCAACACTTCACATTGCTCTCTGCCGACTTGAAGCTGTGGTGAACTCCTTACAAAAAGGAGGCTCAAACCAAGCATCATCTCGCTTGGCAGAGGCTGAAAAATGGTTTTCTACTTGCTCTGAAGAGTTTAAATCTGCTATTGGCCGGCAGAAATTTAAAGCCTTCATTTCAGAATTTTCTGCTCGCTCGCCTGCCTGCGATAAAGCCACACATTCAAACATGCCCCCCACTTCGCTACAGCCCCAAGAGCATGCGCCCGATGCTTCAGGGCGGCGCCCGCCAGCCAGCATGACCGGGCATGAAATCAGCGCCACATATCCACCAATAACACCAAGGAGCGAAAGTAGCACCAGCTCATCCAGTGCAAGTTTAACAAGCATGATGACAGCCAGGTCTAGCTTTAGCTCGACAAGCCAAAGCAACACCGACTCGTCAAACTCAAGCCCCAGAAGCCAAGACAGTATGCGTTCATCCAACTCCACAAACGAAGCATCCGCCACCTCATCTCGCTCTAGCCCAAGAAATCAAAACAGCCTTCAGTCGACTAGATCAATTCCCGGAGATGAAAAAGAAACCCCAAGGTCATTTACACCATGAAAATCATGGTGGAATATACCGAAGATTACTCAATCTTAGATGTTGAGCAATCTTTTTTCACCCATACGGGTAACTTTGAAGTCAACTATTTTCGCGGTAGTGATGAAATTGCCATACTAAACTATGAAGCAAACACGGGAACACTCACTCTTAGAACCACCTCACGCCTGCTACTGCGACTACGCTGGCGGCTAGCGCAAAATCAACGCGCGGTAAAAATCCTGGTAATTCGCGGGGATGGATGCACACTCGCCTTGATGGGTAGTTTTTTTGTTGAGAATGAAATCATTGCTTCATGCCGCGAGCTCAATGTATTTGACACCCAATTTGGGGGAGAAAGCAGGCTCACCACTTTTGTTGATGCCCCCAAGGTCCGCTTTACCGCACAGATTGTGCGCCTTAATGGTGTCATCGGACGCCCCACCGATGATCGCGCGATCACATTAGCGAGAGACATTGTGATCAAAGCCAGAGAACAGTTATTTTTTCCAGGCATGTGTGCAGCTGTCAGCGCACGCCTTACTATAAAGGCCAAACAAGCTGAAATCGCTGGAAAAATCTATGCAAAAACTTATAAAATCACTTCAGAAACACAGCTAACCACTGACTTTAACAGCCTTATTGCAGGACACAGAGAGGGTAAAATATCAGCCCAGTCATGCGACATCCGAGGCCACCTTTTATTCGGTCACGAAGAGTTTCCAGGGGCCTCCTTTTCACTATGCGCTGTCCGAAGGCTTGACTTAAGCGGGCAGATTCAATTTTGTGCTCCGATCAGAAACCTGACCTTAAGCACAAATAGAAAAACACGGATCAGTCAAATATTACTGGCCGAGCTAGAAAGCCACCCAAGCGTTGTGATGGCCATCAATAGAGAAAAAGTAAAGTACAGAGTCCCCCGGCGCATGACTCTTGTGGACCGTGTAAAGATTGTCATTGACACCTATAGAAATACTTTTTCTCACCAGTATGGTTTTAGAACCAGTGAAATTGCGCAAAACCGAGAACAGCAACTTAACCGCTTGGTTGACGCCATTGAACAGGCTCTAACAGAACCCTATCAAGATCACTTAATTAGCGCCTGCCAAGTAGCACTATCACAGTTAAAACGCAATCAACGCCTATACACCTACTTCATTCCATGGCCACCGCTTTGGCATAAACAAAGCCACCTGGAAAGTTTATTGAAGGAAACTCTCGCAAAAGCAGCTGCTGGTGAATTTGCGATGCGCCGAATGAGCACAGCTGCAATTATTATTCCTGACATCCAAAACCCCCGCGGCCCGCTGGAAGACTGGGCGTATCAACGCTATGGTATCAGCTTGCGTGAAACCATCTATCGCGTACTAAATGTTGCTGGGCCGCCATTACTGCTCGCCTTGCTCAACGCAGCAGCCGGTCCTGCAGGCTTGGCTTGCGTGGCAGGTGTGCATGTTACCCGCTATGCGCGACCAGTCTACACTCTGCTCTCGAATCGCCCCTTAAGCAGCATTGAGTGTATTGGCCTAAGCGGCGGCCTCATTCTCTCCTTTGCAGGCATGGCCACCACACACGAAAGGCTTCGCGCGCTGGCTGACATGATGGTGAGCAACGTAGCCACAGTGCCGCATAATTTAGAGCAATTAAGAAGCGCTCTCAGTAGAAATAACTACCCACTTCCATCACAAGCGATAGCCGTTTTGGAGCTTGCACTTTCAACCTATCCTCTAGAAAGCGCTTCTTTTGCCTGCCGTGCGGGACAAATCATACTGCATTATATGCTAGCGCCCTTAAACGGTTTGATTGCTGCAGCCACTCAGGCAGTGAATCACGGCCTGGATGGCCTCAGCCAGATTCTTGTGAATTTATCCCCGTACTTTTTTGAAGAAATGCAATACGCAAACACCACAACGGCCTCGGCCAACTTTGTGCTAAAAAAAGAAAATACGCTTACCGCCTTAATCGGCGCATTTTTTTCTTACATCAGTCACAAGCTTTTTGGCGACTCTAGCATTGTCAGCCGCATTTTGTCGCAATCTTTAGCAAACGCTCAGTCAGGCCAACATAGCGCACAAACCTTGTTAGACACGCCATTAACCGGCGAGCTTGCCGAAAGAATGCGACGAAACGAGACTGCGCTAGATCGTTTTACACACCTTGTTTCACACGCTGCCACCGCCACCACGCTTGAACTTTTCATTAATCATGGCGAAGGAAATTTACCCAGCTTTCCAAAATGTTTTAACTCAACCTTCGCTTACGTTTCTTTATCGCTTGGTAAAGTCTTATCGTTGCCGTTTAGGCTACCACTAGCCTACCTGATTGGCTTTGTACTGGAGAAATTCTTTGAGCCCTCGACGATTGATAGCCACTTTAGAGAACTCTCTGCGGCACACCTTGCCCAATCAGCCTTCATAAAAACCCTATTAAGACAGCATTTACCGAAAAGCTTACTAGAAAATACAGGAATCAAACTCTACCTTACGACGGAAAATCGCCCAAACTACATGCTACTGGCTGACTTCTGCATGGACGTTTTGTTGCTTCTGATAAAACGAGGCCTAACCTGCTTGCTAGACAACTTGCTTCCCAAACAATTAAAGAAAATCGCAAGTTATGTGTATTATGTTTTCAACCGAAGCACCGATTACCTGCTTGAACTATACTCAGACATTGAATCTCAAAGAATTTTTGACCGACTAGACTACCACGCTCAAAACCTTATTTCGCTAATCTCACTTGGCTACCTGGCCATTCTAGCATTGAAACAAAAGTTCGACAGAACAAATAACAAAGCTTCAACTTTGCCTACTTCCCCAGATCGTTTTTTCCAACCAGCGCCCGATAGCGATAGTGATGCGCCAGGTCGTTTGCCTGATTACTCTAACTCATAGCAACAATCATAGGAGGCTCTATGCCATCACCATACATTGTCGGCAGCTTTTTACAGAATCAGGAAGATGATCATTTACGGCTAGACCTCATGTGTCTCGTGAACTGGAGCTATGAGCTTTACTTCGGTAGAGAAAAACTTCCCGACATTAGCTCACTAACAGAACTGTATGCCACTTGGCGCCTTATCACAACCTCCGATGATCTCATAAAGAAATGGCCTAAAAAGGAAACAAAAAATAACGCGCATGAGTACCACGGAATCTGCGTGCAACGGTCAGACGGATTAACGGCCATAGTGACGCCAGGTACACATCCCAATCCAATTTGTTTTGCTGCGGCACCACCCTCAGGACCGTTTGGAATACCCATTCTATCGAGCAATCCCATCCCATCCATACCAACCACGGCAATCGTACCAATAATCTATCCAGACCCAATCCTTATGGCTCACCTTAAAGCAGACGTAAGCGTAAGCGTTGGCAAGTTTCCGAAAAAATACTGCTACGCTGGCGAACATTTTTTTAATACCGTTAAAAAAATGTACTTTAACAATGATCACTCAAGAATGAATGGCTTAATGCTTGCGGGGCACTCTCTTGGCTGTGTCTTTGCTTACTGGATGCTCAAAAACGGTCGGCTAGGCAGCTACCCAAAAACTGTCTGCTTTGAAACACCGCGGAGCCACAGACTGTTAATCCAGCTAGATATTTATGAGTTTGGCAATGTTGAAACAATCTTAGGTTCAGAAAACTGGATTAATGGAAGTAAAGATGGCGAAGGCCATGTCGGCTACGGTGTCCGAGTCAACACAGGAAATGGTGATTTTGCGTCACACTCACTTGTTAGGCTAAAACAGTCTTACAAAGAAGCAGTAGAGCGTTCTGCCCAGGCCCTGCCACTAAATGGCATAACATTTTTTTCATGTCTAAGAGGTAACGATTTTCAACGAGGCGGAATTTCCTCAGCAGCACATAATAGTGCTAATCTGCCACCTCCACCCTAATCGTCAATAACAGTCAGAGGTTAAAGGTAAGCGGTCAATTACCCTTTTAATTCACAATATCGCCGCCTGCGCGGGGATAATAAGACGCCTTATTGTCTCGCCGTAGTGAGAATGCGTAGCCTGGGTCAAGCGCTTGCGCGAAGACCCAGGTTTAGCTTTTCCGGGTTTTCAATGCTTCGCATTTCAATCCAATGAAATGGACTCACCCTTCTTGACCTTAGCTGGTCTCGGCGTCACCCTTTCGGGGCGCCATAATAGCCTTGGCTATTAAACTGTTT